>CAZVKD010000199.1:2326-5844 GCA_964627675.1 uncultured Gemmatimonadaceae bacterium | reverse complement strand
CGACTGGTTTGGGTTCGTGGTGCGGGACCAGACGCTGTACTTCTGGTTGCTCAATACGTTCACGGTCCTGCTGTTCATTCTCGCCGCGCTCGCGGTGCTCCATCCCCAGGGGCTGGTGCCGCAGGCGGGCCAGCTCATGTGGGACGAGGCTGCCGTGTTAGCCCACAGCATGGGACCGGCGGGGCGGATGCTGTTCCTCGTGGTCGCGTTTGCGACGCTGTTCAGCACCCAGGTGGCGATCGTGGACGGGTTGGGGCGAAGCCTCGCCGACATCGTGTCCACGAGCTTCACGGTCGGCAGGCGGACGACGACGGCACAGTGGTATGCCGTCGTGACGGGCTTCGTGATCCTGTTCGGCATCGGCATCACGATGATCATGGAGTACCGCGGCATGACCGATCTCGGATTCATCTTCAATTCGGCGTACATGGGCGGATTCGCCATGGCCGTGTATACGCCGGCCGTCCTCTGGCTGAACCTGCGTCACCTGCCCCGGGGCGCGCGCCCGGGACCGGCCAACGTCGTCATGGTGTCCGTCGCCGCTGTGGTCTATGTGGGGTTCGCCCTATTCTCCCTGGCGAGTGAAGTAGGGTTGGTGTCGTGAATACGTTCGCCACCCCGTCTCGACTCGCCGCCCTGCTCGTCCTGCTCGCCGCAGTGAGCTCGACCCAGCCGTTGCCGGATCGCCCGCCGCTCGGTCACACCGGAGGGTTTGGCGAGCCCACCTGCGCTCGATGCCACGGGGGAGAGCCACTCAACGATCCCGCTGGTCGCCTGGTGCTGACCGGCTTCCCTCGGGAGTACCGCCCCGGCGAGACATATCAGCTCACAGTACAGCTCTGGCGGGCCGCTATGGGTAAGGCGGGCTTCCAGTTGTCAATACGGTACGTGACGGGAGAACACTCCGGGCGAACGGCGGGAGTCCTGGTGTCCACTGACCACCGCACGGCCGCGGCGGAGTCGCTCGGCATTCGCTACGCGTATAACACGGCGGCCGGAACGGCACTCTCCGGCGGTGGGCAGGCCCAGTGGCGACTCGCCTGGCGCGCTCCGCCGGCAGGAGGCCCGGTGGCGGCCCACTACGTTGCCAATGCCGCGAACGACGACGCCTCCGAACTGGGCGACTACATCTACGCGGACAGCTCGATCAGCGCGCCCGCCGCACCACGTCGGCCAAATACCCGCCGGCCCGCTCCATGATCGCGACGAGTTCTTGGTCCGGCACCCGGGCGTCTTCCGTGAAGAATTCGAGGACAGCCACCAGCTCTCCCTCCACGTTCACCGGAAACCCGAATGCACCCTTGAGGCCAACCTCCGACAGGACGCCGGCGCGTGGGAAGCTGTCGTTTCCCGCGACGTCAATGAGCCAGGTCGGCTTGCCGCTTTCCCACACCCGGCCCGGCAGACCGACGCCGCGGGCGATCGTCAGGGTCTCTGTCGCCTCACGGAACCGAGCGAAGCGCGCGCCCTCACTCAGGAACCACACATTGGCCGACCGAAGCGTGGGCTCTCCAGGCCCGCGCTGAAACACGTGCCCCAAGGGGCAGCGCGTGAACGTACAGATCTCCGCCAGGCACCGCTCGTATGCCTGGGCCGGGGTGACGCTCGCGTTAGCGGCTTCCAGGATGCGGAGCGAAAGATGGCCCAACGCCTCCCGGCGAACCCGCGCCGCCTCCGTGAGCTTCTCTCGCGTGACGTTCTCGAACATCACGCCGACACACCGATCGGGGAGCGGGAAAGCGTAGACGGTGAACACGCCTTCGCGCATCCGCGCATCGCCGTACACCAGCTCGCCGAGATCTCGCGGTTGTCCCGAAAGCGCGACGTCGGCAAACTGGCCCGCGATGCCCAGCGGCACCGCTTGAGGGAACGCCTCGGCCATGGTCTTTCCCATGACCTGCTCCAGCGGGACACCCGTCGCCTCGGCCGCGGCGTCGTTTGACGCGAGCAGGCGCAACGAGCCAGGGTCCCCGGACTGCTCCAGCCGCCAGATCTTCAGGCCGAGCGGGAGTCTTTCGATCACGTGCCGATACAATTCGGCGGGAACTCGCCGGGCACGACGGGCCTCGGGTTTCTTGCGCGGCGTCATGGAAGTCGGCTCGACTGCGGGCAAATATCCCTTCCGGTGCAACTCCCTAGCAAGCGAGCGTTCTCGCCCTCATACTCCCGCGTTCCACCGAGGAGGAGCCATGCAGAGCCTCAGCGCCTGTCTGATACTCGCGACCCTCACGGCGCCATCCCCGTCCGCCCAGGAACCGGCCCCCGAGATCGCGTCCATCCTGGCCCGGGACATCCGCGCCGACCTGTTCTTTCTAGCGGGCGACGACATGCGGGGTCGACTGACCAACACGGCGGAGAACCGGCTCGCGGCGGGATTCGTCAAGTCGAGGTTCGAACGGCTCGGCTTGGCGCCGGGCGGCCCCGGTGGGTCGTACGACCATGCCTACAATCTGATGAGCGCGACGCTGGGGCCGGAGAACCGGCTCACCGTCACCACGGCCGATCCCGTGGACCTGCGGCTGGTGGCAGGACAGGATTTCTATCCGTTGCGCTTCAGCGCGAGCGGACGCGTGACGGGCAACCTGGTGTTCGCCGGATTCGGCATCACCGCGAGGCCGCTGGCATACGATGACTACCGCGGCGATCAGGTGCGGGGGAACGTGGTGCTGGTCCTCAACCACGAGCCGGGCGAGACCGATCCCGAGAGCCCGTTCGAGGGGGTCGTGACCGCCCAGGCGGCGAGTCCCCTCGAAAAGGCAGTCGCCGCTCAGGCGCGGGGAGCGATCGGCATTCTTTACGTGGCCGACGTGCACAATCATCCCGGGCCCGGCGATTTCGAAGCGGAAAGCCGGAGCTACTGGCCGGCGGAGCCGCCGCGCATCGGGCAGTTCACCCTCGCGACCTGGATGGAACGCGTGCGCATTCCGGCCGCGCAGATCTCACCCGCGCTGGCCGAGATCCTGTTGCGTGGCACCGGGCGCACGCTGGTCCAGCTGGGCCAGGCTGCCGAGACCGCTCGCGGCGTGACGCCCACGGCCGTGCCGGGGGTCCGCGTGGACCTGATCACGTCGGTGAACCGGCACATCGTGCCCGACCGCAACGTTCTCGCGGCCATCGAGGGCGCCGACCCCCGGCTGCGCGAGGAGTGGGTGGTGGTAAGCGCGCACGTCGATCACAACGGCGCGAGCGCGGAGCCAGATCTTCAACGGCGCGGACGACGACGCATCGGGGACCGCAGGGCTTCTGGAGATCGCCGAGGCGTACTCCCTGGCGGCTCAGGCGGGCCGGCGGCCGCGCCGATCGGTGCTATTCGCCGCGTGGAACTCGGAGGAGCGTGGTCTCTTGGGCGCCTGGGCCTACGTGGAGAGCCCCCTCCGCCCGCTCGAGCGCACGGTCGGCGTGCTGAACATGGACATGATCGGGCGGAACGAAGAAGTGCCGGTGGGCGGCGGGGCACGGTTTCGCGGACTCGAGATCCAAACCGCCGAGTCCAGCAACAATGCGGTCAATATTCTCGG
>CAZVKD010000199.1:0-2316 GCA_964627675.1 uncultured Gemmatimonadaceae bacterium | reverse complement strand
TCCAGCGGGCCAACGCTGACATCGGGCTCGAACTCAGGCCGCGGTACGATAACAACCCGTCGAACCTGTTGCGCCGAAGCGATCACTGGCCGTTCCTGCAGCGCGGCGTTCCGGCCGTGTGGGTGTTCACGGGCCTCCACCCGGACTACCACACGCAGTACGATCGCCCGGAGAAGATCAACTACGAGAAGATGGAGAAGATCGTCCGTCTGGTGTATCAGGCGAGTTGGACGCTTGCGACCCAGGACGGCAGGCCGGCGATGACCGCGCGGCCGTAGCCTCGATCTCCTCCGAGTCCACCACCACCGTCCCTGTCCATTCCCGCGCGGCGAGCCGCACCATGGCGCGGGCAACGGCGCTGGCGTGCACCGGGCGATAGCGGCGAAGCGGGCCCACCATGAACGGCCGCCCTAACGCCGCGACAGCCGCCGCAATCCGTTCGCCGGCGCGCGGCTGCGATCGCGGCCCGAGGAGCAGGGACGGTCGCAGGATCACGAGGCTCTCGAAACCCACCCGCCGGAGCGCCTCTTCCGCCTCGCCCTTCACCCGACTGTAGAACACGCGCGAGCGGCGATTGGCCCCCAGCGACGAGATCACGACAAACCGCCGCGCCCCGCTCCGCCGGGCAAACCGCGCGAATGCCAAAACGAAGTCATGATCCACCCTGCGAAACGCCTCCCGCGAGCCCGCCTGGCGCATCGTGGTGCCGAGGCAGCAGAACGCGTCGTCGGCGACGGCCGGCTCCTCCGCATCCAGCGTCCCGAAGTCCACGATCCGGAGATCGAGTTTGGGATGCACTCGGCCCAGCATCGGTCGGCGCGCCACGACCAGGACGGACGTGTAGGCCGCCGAGTCCAGAAGTTCTTCGAGGCAATACCCGCCCACCAGGCCGGTCGCTCCGGCGATCATTGCCCTGCGCAACGCGAGGTGCACGCCCTGCAAGTTACACCTGTTATCTTGACGGCGACCTATGAGGGAGGCCCGTGTGGCGCTCAGCAAGACGATGCAAGCCGCGCTGAACGATCAGATCCAGCGTGAGCTGTATTCCGCGTATCTCTATCTCTCGATGTCCGCCTACTGCTCGGCCGAGAATCTCCCGGGATTCGCCAGCTGGATGCGGCTGCAGGCCCAGGAGGAAGTGGGGCACGCGATGCGGATTGTCGACTATCTCGAAGATCGCGCCGCGCGGGTCGTGCTCCAGGCCGTGGAGCAGCCCCGATCACAGTTCAAATCCATGTTGGACGTGGTAGAGAGCGTCAAGCAGCACGAGGAGGCGGTGACGGCGTCAATCCACAAGCTGTACGGGCTGGCCCAATCGGAAGGCGACTACGCCACGCAGACGTTCCTGCACTGGTTCATCACGGAGCAGGTGGAGGAAGAGAAGAGCACCACGCAGCTCGCCGAGCGGCTTCGCATGGCGGGAGACAACAAGTCGGCGTTGCTGCTCCTGGACCGGGAGGTAGGGGCCCGGACGTCGGCCGACTGAGGGCCGGTCACCGTAGCCGCGCTCGTACGCCCGGGTCCGGTTCAGCGAATGAGGGAACTTCTCGGCGTTTCCATTTTACCTAATAGCTGGCAGAGACCCTGATTGGGCGGGACCGCTGGTCCCGGGAAGGTGTTTTGTGTCTCGATACGGAACGCTGGTTGCTCTCCTGGTTGCGCTCGCCGCCTGTCAGCGGGGGCCGACGCCGGAGCAGGTGCGCCAACTGGACGAAGCACGGGCAGCCGTTGCCGAGCGCGACTCGATGCTCCAGGAGATGGCGCAGGCGGCTCGCTTCATCGGCGAGATCGCGGCCGAACTTGCCAAGGTCCAGAGCCGCGAGCGCCTCGCCTCGGCGGAGATTCAATCCGAGTCCCCGCGCACGGCGCAGCGCGACACGCTACTCTGGCAGGTGCGCGATGTTGTCGCGCGGGTGCAGCAGGGCGAGGCGCGGCTGCGGGAGGCCCGGCGCCGAATCAGCGCCCTCACGGCAACGTCGGACAGCCTGAAAATCCAGCTCCAGGCAACGCTCACCCAGCTCGAGCAGGCGCTCGCCGCGCATCGGGAAACCATCACCGCGCTGAACGCTGAGATCGAGGATCTCCGCAACCAAAACGTGCAGTTGACCGCCAAGACCGTGGCGCTGACCGACACGGTAAGCGCCATGAGCACGGCGTACTACGTGATCGGCACCAAGGAGGAGTTGGTGCGACGCGGCGTCGTGGTCGAAGAGGGCGGGAGCCGGGTCCTCTTCATCTTTGGCAAGCGCGGCAAGAGCCTGCAGCCGGCGCGAGACCTTCCTGTTTCCCAGTTCACCTCGATTGACTCGCGCAGCG
>CAZVKD010000198.1:0-5850 GCA_964627675.1 uncultured Gemmatimonadaceae bacterium | reverse complement strand
CCATCGCCCGCAACGGCCTCGAGTCGTGCTACGTCCGTCCCTGCGTGCTCCGGGGCTACGGCACGGCGGGCATGAACGCGCTTGGGGGGCCGGTGGAGACCTATATCCCGTGCTTCCCCTGGGGCGCCTACCTCGGCGAAGAGGGCTTGAAGAACGGGATTGACGCATGCGTGTCGAGCTGGCAGCGCGCGGAGCCGAACACATTCCCGGCCATGGCCAAAGCGGCGGGTCACTACAACGCCGGCCAGTTGGTGAAGATGGAAGCGGTGTTGAACGGGTACGCCGAGGCGCTCGTGCTCGGCCCCGGCGGCTTGCTGAGCGAAGGCAGTGGCGAGAACGTGTTCGTCGTGTATCGGGGAACGCTGATCACGCCGGCCGTGGACGGCACCTGGCTGTTCGGGATCACGCGGGACACGGTGCTCACGCTGGCGCGTGAGCTGGAGATTCCGGTGCGGGAGCAAGCGGTGCCGCGAGAGATGCTTTATGCGGCGGACGAGGTGTTCGTGTGCGGGACCGCGGCCGAGGTCACACCGGTCCGCAGCGTGGACAAGATCCCCGTGGCGGACGGCCGGGTGGGCTCGATCACCCGCCGGATCCAGACACGCTTTATGGACGTCGTGCACGGACGCGCGCCGGACAAGTATCGCTGGCTCACCCGAGTGCCGCAGCCGACCGCGGTAGCGCGGGCGTGACGCGGTCCCTCGTGGGGCCCGAGCTACGGAGAGACCGATGACCCTCGCACCGCGTGCCGCGCTGGTCGTCTTGCTCGTGGCGGGAGGAAGCGCCGCGGCGCAGGAGAAGTGGACCCCGGAGCTGGCCTTGAGGGTCAAGACCGTGGGGGCCGTGGCGGTCTCGCCGGACGCGCGGCGCGTGGCGTTCCAGGTGGGCGTGGCCGTAATGGACGGCGAGAAGAGCGAGTGGCTCACGCACATCCACGTCGCCAACGCTGACGGCTCCGGCCCCTTTCAGCTCACGCACGGCGACAAGTCCGCAACGGCCCCCGCGTGGTCGCCCGACGGCCGGTGGCTCGCCTTCCTCTCGTCTCGTTCTGGAAAATCGAACATCTGGCGGATCCGGGTGGACGGTGGAGAGGCGGAGCAGGTCACCGACGAGAAGGGGGGTGTCACCGCCTTCCAGTGGTCTCCGGACGGGAAGTCCCTCGCGTTCCTGATGCCGGATCCGCCAACCGAGGAGGAAGAGCGAGCGGCCCGGGAGAAACGGGATGCGCGCGTGGTGGATGACAACGTGAAGCTCTCGCGTCTGTACGTCATCCCCCTCGCGCGAGACTCCGCCGGAAAGCGAGTGGCCCGGCGCCTCACCCCCGGCGATCGGAACGTGGGGGCGCCGTTCGGCGGCGGGGATTTCTCCTGGGCGCCGGACGGCTCCGCCATCGCGTTCTCGCACACGCGCTCGCCGAGCCCGAACGACTGGACCAGCGCGGACGTGTCGCTGGTTGACGTGGCCGGCGGCGCGGTGCGAGCGCTGGCGGCGAGCTCGGCCGCGGAGGCCGATCCCTGGTTTTCGCCCGACGGGAAGTGGATCGCGCTCACAGTGAGCGACAACCCGCCCACGTGGGGGTTCACGTCGCGGGTGCACCTGGTGGCGGCCGCTGGGGGCGAGCCGCGGGCGTTGGCGGAGAGCTACGACCGGCAGCCGAACATCATCGGGTGGTCACGTGATGGAAAGCTGGTGTACGTCACGGAGACCTATCGCACGGTGGATCGCTTGAGCGCGCTGCCGGCGGATGGGAAGGCGCCGGTGGATATCTCTCCGCCGGACGCCATGGTGTCCGGGGCCGCGCTCAACCCAACCGCCACCCACGTGGGATTCGTGTCGCAGGCGGCGGATCGGGCGCCGGAGGCGGCGATCAGCTCGCTCGGTGGCTTCAAGCCGTCGGTGGTGAGTCGAGTGCAGGATCTTCCCCCCGTGCCCCTGGGCCGGACGGAGGTCGTCACCTGGCCGGCGCCCGACGGCAAGACGATCGAAGGCCTGCTGACGTATCCGGTGGGTTACCGGACCGGGGCGCGCGTTCCGCTGCTCGTGATCGTCCACGGCGGCCCCACGGGCGTGTTTACCCGGAGTTTCATCGCCACGCGGGGCGCCTATCCCATCGCCGCCTTCGCGTCGGAAGGCTATGCCGTCCTTCGGCCCAACGTGCGCGGATCGAGCGGGTACGGGCGCGAGTTCCGCTACGCCAATTATCAGGATTGGGGCGGCGGCGATTACCAGGACATCATGTCCGGCGTGGATGCCATGATTCAGCGCGGCATCGCCGATGCCGAGCGACTCGGCGTGATGGGATGGAGCTACGGCGGCTTCATGACCTCGTGGATCATCACCCAGACCAAGCGATTCCGGGCTGCGTCCGTAGGCGCGGGCGTCACCAATCTCATGTCGTTCACGGGCACCGCCGACATCCCCGGATTCATTCCTGACTATTTCGGCGGCGAGTTCTGGGACGCGTTCGACCGCTGGCGCGCGCACTCTGCCATGTTCAACGTCAAGGGCGTGAGCACGCCCACGTTGATCCAGCACGGGGAGCAGGATCTCCGGGTGCCGATCTCTCAGGGGTACGAGTTATACAACGCGCTGAAACGGCAGGGCGTGCCGACCAGGATGGTGGTGTACCCGCGACAGCCGCATGGCATCCAGGAACCGAAGCTCCAACTCGATGCCATGAAGCGAAACCTGGAGTGGTTCCAGCAGTGGGTCCTGGGCCGCACGGTCTCCGACGCCCCGGAGCGAACGCCGTAGGCCCGACCCTCCCCCTGGTCGCCCGCGCCGGGCAGTACGGTCCCCGCACGGCCATCATCGCGCCTGAGGGGGCCTTCTCGTATCGGGATCTCCTGGAGGCGTCGCATCGCGTGGCCTCGGCCTTGCTCGTGACCACGCCGGACCTTGGCGAGGCCCGAGTGGCGCTGCTCGTGCCGCCGGGGTGGCACTACGTCGCCGCGCAGTGGGGTATCTGGCGCGCCGGCGGGGTCGTCGTTCCGCTCGCCGTGTCGCATCCGCCGGCCGAGCTGGCGTACACCATCGCCGATGCGCAGGCGGACGTCATCGTGGCGCATCCCGAGTTCGCTGATCGAGTGGATCGGATCGCCGCGGCACGCGGTGTGCGCGTGGTGCTCTCGCCTGAGGCCCTCGGGGCGGCGCCCGGGCCGCTGCCGGCCGTCGAGCCGTCTCGGGCCGCGCTCATCTTCTACACGAGCGGCACCACGGGCAAGCCCAAGGGCGCGGTGCACACGCACGCGAGCATCCAGGCGCAGGTGGAAAGCCTGGTGGAGGCATGGGAGTGGACCGCAAGTGATCACATCCTCGGTGTTCTCCCGCTGCACCACGTGCACGGCGTGGTGAATGTGCTCGCGTGCGCGCTGTGGTCGGGTGCGATATGCGAGCTGATGCCGCGGTTCGACGCGAGGGACACGTCGGATCGCTTTGCCGCCGGCGGCCTCACGCTGTTCATGGCCGTGCCGACCATCTACGCCAAGCTCGTCGCCGCGTGGGACGAGACGCCAGCCCAGCGGCGCGCCGCGCTGTCGGCCGGGTGTCGCGGCATGCGGCTCATGGTGTCCGGCTCCGCGGCACTTCCGGTGAGCGTGCTCGAGCGGTGGCGCGAGATCAGCGGGCACACGTTGCTCGAGCGCTACGGCATGACGGAGATCGGGATGGCGCTGTCCAATCCACTGCGCGGCGAGCGCCGGCCGGGCTACGTGGGGACGCCGCTTCCGGGCGTGCGGGTTCGAGTGGTGGATGACGGGGGGATCGAGGTCGCACCGGGGGTGCCGGGCGAGATCGAGGTGCGGGGGCCCGGCGTGTTTCGCGGGTACTGGAACCGGCCGGCGGACACGCGCGCGGCGTTTCGGGACGGATGGTTCCGTACCGGGGACATCGCGATGGTGGAGCAGGGGAGTTTCCGCATCCTCGGCCGCAAGAACGTGGACATCATCAAGACCGGTGGGTTCAAGGTGTCCTCGCTGGAGATCGAGGAGGTGCTCCGGGAGCACCCCGACGTGACCGAGTGCGCGGTGGTGGGCGTGGCCGACGTCGAGTGGGGCGAGCGCGTGTGCGCGGCGGTGGTGGCGCGTCCGCAGAGCACGGTCGCCGGCGCCGCGTTGCGCGACTGGGCGCGGGAGCGGCTGGCGAGCTACAAAGTGCCGTCGCGGGTGCTGATCGTGCGGGAGTTGCCGAGGAACGCCATGGGAAAGGTAACCAAGCAAGAGGTGCGAAAACTGTTCGGCCCCGACGCCGCCTGAATCCGCCCGGTCCCGAGGAGCCCCTCGGGGTGATGGCCATTCCTACATTCTTCCCCCATGAAGACTCCGCGTGTCGTCCCGGACCCTGGGTCCGTGAGCTCACGTGGCGACGTCGGCGCCCGCGGGCCGTCGGGGGCGGGCAAAGGCTGCCGGGCTCACAGAAGGCCGAAGAACACCCAACACACCACCGCTCCCACGACCGCCATCGAGAGCCCCCAGGCCAGCACCTTGTTGAACAAAGCCTGCCGATCTTCAGTGCCGGCGTAGGCGGCCACGCAGATCGCCCCGATGGTCGAGAGTGGCGAGACGTCCACCAGGTGTCCGCCCACGTTGATGGACGACGCGATCGCCATGGGATCGGCCCCAAGCCGCTCGGCGAGGCCGGGCACGGTGGGAAGAAACGTGGGGAGCACCACGCCGACCGTGCTGCTGTAGGCGGACACGAGTCCCGCGACGAACGCGACCACCCCGGTCACGGTGACGGGCGTGGAGATCGTTACGAGGCCGTCCACGATCATGTTCACGCCGCCGGTCTTCTCGAGCACCGACACCAGCGTGGACACTCCGCACACCATCAGGATGGTGCTCCAGGGCACGGCCTTGATGGCCGCGTCCTGATCTGCCACGCGCGCCACCAGAAGAATGGCAACGCCGGCGAACGCACCCACGATGATGTCGAGCTTCAAGAAAATGACGGAGACCAGCAGGGCCGCGAGCGCGCCGAGCGTGATCCACTGCTTCGGGGTGAAGGGCGCGAGATCCTCGGGCGCCAGTTGCGCCGCCACGTCCACCCGTTCGGGCCGGCGCAATAGCTTGAGGCCGCCAAGGAGGAAATATCCGCCGAACGCCACCGCCGACTGCGCGGCGAAGGTGTTCCAGTAGGTCCGCCACTCCATTCCCGGGAGCCCCGCGTTCGTCATGAGTCCGCCGGCCACGACGCCCGTGGGCGCGATGGGCGAGTACGCGCCGGCGTTGCAGCCGTTGCCGACCATGATCGTCATGAGGAACGCGCTGATGCCCAGCCGCCCGGCCGCCGCCATGGCGATGGGCGCGATGAGCGCGGACGCCGCGATGTTGCCGCCACCCATGGTTGCGATGCCCACCGAGAGGCCGAAGAAGATGATCGGCACCATCCCCACGTTGCCCCGGGCGAGTCGAATGCTGTGGCGCGCGAGCTTGCTCAACGTGCCGTTCACCTGCGCCTGAGCGAACAGGAGCATCACGGCGACGAGTACCAGGAACAGCTGGAGCGGGAATCCGCTCGTCACCTCGGAGGCACGCATCCCGCCGAGGCCCACGCCCACGACGTACGCCAGGCCGAACCCGAGCAACCCCACGTTGAGGCGGAGCCAGATACCCACCACGACTGCGGCGGCGAGCGCGCCGAGCGAGACCCAGGCCAGATTCACGGGGGGTACGATAACGGGCGGAGCCCGGCGTCGGCCAGGAGGAAAGCGCTGCGGGCCAAGGGGTCGCGGGTGGGAAGCGCTGTTCTCCTTCAACCCTCACGCCATCCCCACCGTCGTCGCGCGAGCCTGCACGTTTCCGCCCGGTTGACATCACCGGTGGCGGGGCGTCAAGCTACTGCTCGAGCCCT
>CAZVKD010000197.1:3343-5866 GCA_964627675.1 uncultured Gemmatimonadaceae bacterium | reverse complement strand
GCGGGTCCAGCACCTCGGTCGGCACCCCGGGCAGGGCGGTCGGCACCGCGATCCCGAAGACCGGGTGGGGGCGCGTCGGAACCTGCTCCAGCGTCCCTTCCAGCGCGGCCCGTACCATGGCCCGCGTGTAGGCCAGCTTCATCCGCGAGCCTTCGCCGAACGGCCCGCCGGTCCAGCCCGTGTTGACCAGCCAGCACCGGGCCTGGAAGCGCTCCATTCGCTCGCCCAGCATCCGGGCGTACACCGAGGGGCGCAGGGGCAAGAACGGCGCGCCGAAGCAGGTACTGAACGTAGCCTGCGGCTCCTTCACGCCGCGCTCGGTCCCGGCCACCTTCGCGGTGTATCCCGAGAGGTAGTGGTACATCGCCTGCGCCGGCGAGAGCCGCGCGATGGGCGGCAGCACGCCGTAGGCGTCGGCCGTCAGGAACACGATGTGACGCGGGTGGCCGGCGCGGCCTTCCGGGACGTGATTGGGGATGAAGTGAATCGGATACGACGCGCGGGTGTTTTCGGTGTTGCTGTCGTCGTCCAGGTTCGGCTCCCGCGTCACCGGGTCCAGCACGACGTTCTCCAGAATGGTGCCGAACGTTCTCGTGGCGGCCCAGATTTCCGGCTCGCCCTCGCGGGAGAGGCGGATCACCTTGGCGTAGCAGCCGCCCTCGAAGTTGAACACGCCGTCGTCGGCCCATCCGTGCTCGTCGTCCCCGATGAGGCGCCGTGTGGGGTCGGCCGAGAGGGTGGTCTTGCCGGTCCCCGAGAGGCCGAAGAAGATCGCCGTGTCGCCGGCGGGACCCACGTTGGCCGAGCAGTGCATCGAGAGGATGCCCCGCTTGGGGTACACGTAGTTCAGAATGGTGAAGATGGACTTCTTCATCTCGCCGGCGTATCGAGTGCCGCCGATCAGGATCAGCCGGCGGCCGAGGTGGACGACGATGAAGGTGCCGGTGCGGGTTCCGTGGACCGCCGGGTCGGCTTCCAGTTCGGGCGCGTGCAGCACGGTGAAGGCGGGACTGAACCCCACGAGGTCTTCGCGGCGCGGCCGGACGAACATGTTGTTCACGAACAGGGCGTGCCAGGCGCTCGGCGTGACGAAGCGAACGGGGACGCGGTGCTCGGGGTGGGCGCCGCCAAACAGGTCCTGAATTGCCAGCTCCTGCCGCTCCAGGTGGCGAACCACGTGCTGATACAGCAGGTCGAAGTGGGCTTCGTCAAGCGGCTGATTCACCTTGCCCCACCAGATATCCTGCTCGGAGCCGGGCTCTCGCACGACGAACTTGTCGTTGGGCGAGCGCCCGGTGTGCGGTTTGGTGATGGCGTTGAACGCGCCGCCCGCCACGATCTGCCCTTCGCCCCGCTGGACGGCCAGCTCGTAGAGGGCAACCGGTCCCAGGTTCTTGAGGACGGGGCGGCTCGGGGCGAGCCCGGGAACGAGTTCGACGCGGGCTTCGACGGATCGCGATCTATCGGCTCTGGTTCTGGTCGTCATGGATAAAAGCGTGGGCGCCCCGGCGTGAAGAATTCGTTGGGCTTAAGTGAAGGAATGAGAGGGGGTTACGGTAGCGCGTCCCGCGGCGATTTGTCAAGGCAACGAGCGGCAACGAGCGGGTCAGGGAACGCCGCGAGCCGTCAGCGACCATCGCACCGCTCCGGCCAGGAGGAGGACCACGCCGAACATGCACACGATGAGCGGGCCCGTGGGCAGGTCGTAGCGGAAGGACATCGCCAGGCCGATGGCTGAGGCCACCGCCGAGGAGGACCAGGAGAGCGCGATGAGCAGCGCCGTTCGGCGGGTGAACAGGAAGGCGACGACCGCCGGGACCACGAGGAAGGTGAAAACCAGCAGCACGCCGGCGATGGGGACGGCCAGCGTGATGGCGATCCCGAACAGCAGATAGAACACGAAGTCCCACCATCTGACGTTCCAGCCCCGGCGTTCGGCGTCGGCTTCGGCCAGCGAGATGGTCAGGAATCGCTCCCGCAGCAGCCAATGCAGGACGGCCAAGGCGGCGTACACGGTGGTGAGTTTGCCGATGGCGGGCCAGGTCACCCACAGGATGCTCCCGACCAGGACCTCTTTGATGGTCTCCGCGCCGGCGGGCGCCTGATCGGCGACCAGGATGGAGGCTGCCGTGGCGACGACGTACACGATGCCGATGATGGCTTCATGGGGGACTCGACGGCGCTCGCGGCGGGTCCGGGTCGCGGCGAAGATGAAGGCGCCGAGCGTGGCGAACCCGAGAGCGAAGCCGTAACCCGTGAGCGAGTCGGGGGCGATGCTGAAGAGCGAGGCGCTGGTGGCGCCGAGGGCCGCCATCTGGGCCAGGGCGAGGTCCACGAAGATCACCTCGCGGGCGATCACGTGCACGCCGAGGTACGCGAGCATGGCGACCAGCACCATGCTCGCGGCGAACGGGGCCGCCATCACCTGGATCAGGTCCGACATCGGTGCCCTCCGGCTAGTGGTGTGGCGCGATCCCGGCGAAGGCCTGGCCCAGCTCCCGGACCCACAGGGTGACGAGGTCA
>CAZVKD010000197.1:1693-3333 GCA_964627675.1 uncultured Gemmatimonadaceae bacterium | reverse complement strand
AGGAATCGGTGCCCGGGGCTCCGCCCACGTTCGAGGGCACGATCACCGCCTTGGCGGCGGTGCGCCGCGCCACGGATTCCACTTGCCCGCGATCGTAGTAGTTGGTGGAGAACAGGACGGGAATCGAGTCGCGCCGCATGAGATCAATGACCTGCGCCACGTGTCTGGGCGAGGGAGGGATCCCGGGCTTCGGTTCGATGTACTCGACGCAGGGGATATCGAACGCCCGGCTGAAGTAATCCCACTCTTTGTGGTAGCAGACCATCTTGCGACCGCGGAAGATTTCGGAGGCCTTGATCCAGCCGCTCGCGCGGTCGAGCAGCGGGCGTCCCTGGTACCGTTGGGTTCGAAGGAACGACAACAAGGTTCCCTGCACCCCCAGGTCAACCAGCGTCTCCACGCCCAGCAGCGTCACCAGCTCGTCGCCCACGTGGGAGCGCAGCACGCGGTCCCGCCAGGCTTCGTATCGGCCCTGGAAGTAGGCGGCGTCGCCGGGTGCGATTCGTGTGAGGCCGGTCAGAATGTTCTTCCCGATGACCAGGGCGTTCATGGGATCGGTCCAGATGTGCGGATTGCCGTAGACGTGAATGTCCCCCTGCGCGCGACTGGTGGTGTGGGGCACGTCCAGCAGCGCCAACCCCGGGTAGGCCGTGACGAAGCCGGGCGCGCCCGAGGCGATCTTCGGATTGTTCGCCTTGTCCAGCAGGGCAGGTACCCACAGTTCCAGATCCAGGCCCGTGGTGATGAACAGGTCCGCGCGCCGGAGCATGAGCACGAAGCTGGGGCGGGGCTGCACGAAGTGCGGGTTCTCGTCCCCCTCGGCGATGGCGCTCACCTCTCCCCGCTCGCCCACGATCTCGCGGGCGATCGCGGCGTACGTGGTGAGGGAGGCGACGACGTTCACCCCGTTGTTGTCGGGACGCGATTGGAGGAGGGACAGCAGCGCGAGGATCGGAAGCATGGTCAGTAGGTCTCGTGTTTGTGCGGGCCGATGGCCCACACGGCCTGAATCACGAAGCGATCGGAGTGATCCACCAACCCCGGCAGTACCGGAACCGCCTGCCGCTGCCACTCGGCGCGCAGGTACACCCACTCGCTCTGCCACCACGTCAGGTGTGGCGTCACGATCCATTGGTGCGCGTCCGGCGTCAGCTCCACGTAATCGTACCGGGCGCCCGCGAACCAGCGGCGGCCCAGCTGGTACAGGGCGCCGGCATAGGCGCCGTAGCGGGTCTGGACCGCGCCGGCCGCGTCGCGCCGCAGCTGGTAGCCCTCGCCGCGCAGCGTGAACGAGCGGTACAGCGCCCGGGCCGGCGGTCGCCAGGTGAATCGCAGGTCCAGTCCCAGCAGCCGGGTCTTGAGGTCCGCGTCGGGGTTCGCGCCGTACATCGCGGTGCCGCCCACTTGTACGAACGCCGAGGGCCCGAGCTGCCAGTAGTTGTTCAAGTGTCCCAGGACCGCCGGGCGATTCCCCGCGTCGAACAGCGGCTGGTTGTCGGCCAGCGTCACCTGCCCCCACAGCTCGTGCGTGCCGAACGCCCCGCCTCCGGCCGGCAGGATCCAGTACAGGCCCAGTCCGTTGCCCACGAGCCCCTCATCGCCGGCAACCGCCTCTTCCTGGGCGAGAAGGACGGCAGCGT
>CAZVKD010000197.1:0-1683 GCA_964627675.1 uncultured Gemmatimonadaceae bacterium | reverse complement strand
CTCGCGGAGGGCCAGCGGGTATTCGCTCTCCGGCAGCGCGTGCGAATGCCAGCGGTTCAGCTCACCCATCTGCTGCCGGAACCGCCCGATGTCGAGTCGGAGGCGGCCGGGCAGGGCCGTCCAGTAGGCGTACGCTTCCTCGATGTCCAGGTCGCCTTCCTCGAAGGACGCGAAGATCTTGGTGCTGGAGAACGGATCGAGCGCGGACTGGAAGGAGAACTCGAATTCACGCAGCTCGACGTTGTTCGCAAGCGGCGCCTCCCGCGTGGCGTTGAATCTCACGTCGCTGGAGACGCTGATCTCGGGATTGAGTTGGTTGAGGTTTCGCCCCCGGTCCACGAACGCCGGCGCCGGTCCCGCCGGGGCGCGCGCGGTATCGGATCGTTGGGCCGCGGCCCTGGCGGCCGCGCGCAACGCCGCGAGTTCGTCTGCCGGGGCCGCGGTGTCCCGTCCTTGGGGAGCCAGCCGTTGGACCAGCGCTTCGAGCGAATCCATCCGGGCTCTGAGCCGACGCACCTCTCGCTCCAGGGAGTCCGTTTGCTGAGCGCTCGCTGGTGTCGCGGCGACTGCCGGCAGCATCGCGGCCAGTACCAGGGGAACCACACGGACCATGTTCATACGCCCACACCTCGCGACCAGAGAGACAAAGCATCGAGGGCCGCCCGAGACGGTGGCGCCTCACGCTCAGCGCGTCGATCTCTATCGCGACGGGGGGCCGCGGACGGGATGACTGCGGGAGGCTTGGGCCTTCGGGAGAACGAGGGCGCTCGCCGGCGCGACGAGGGAGCGGTTGGCCGGCAGCTGCGGGAGCGCCGATGCGCCCGCCGGGGCTGCGAGCTGGAACGACGGCCACACCACGCACCGGCCTTCCGCGTGCAGTCGCGGGCACTGCGCCGAGTGGGATGCTTCCACCTCGGCTGCCGACTGCATCACCTCGGCCTGGGCGTGGAGCAGGGGCGCCGCGATCGCCGTCGCGAGGTGCAGGCTGGCGGCGACCGAAGCCAGGACAGCGGTGCCGGGAGACCGCCGGCTCGTGCGGCGCATCGCCTGCATTATACCGCCGAGGTTCGGCATCCGCTTGGTTGGTCCCCCGGTCACGGACTCCGTCGCACTGCGGCGTGCAGCAGTTCCCCCACGCGAGCGTTGGTGATGATGCCGGCGAACCGTTCCGCGCGAGGCCCCCGGGCGAATACCGGGATGAGTTCCGCGGTGTGGCCGGTCGTGGTGTACATGGCCACCACGTTGCCCAGGCTGTCCGGCTGCAAGGCCAGGCCGCCGGTCTCGTGGTCCCCCAGCACCACCAGCAGGGTCTCGGGGTGTCTGGCCTGGTATTCCAGCCCGACCCGAACGGCTTCGTCGAACGTGATCATCTCGGCCGCGATCACGTCGTACGGCTGGTTTCGATGGGCCTGGGTATCGGTCTGCTCGTTCTCCACCAGGAGGAAAAAGCCTTGCGAGTTCCGGCCCAACACCTCCAGGGCGGCTCGCGTCATGTCGGCGAGGCTGGGCGAGCGCGCAAAGCCCAGGTCCATGTCCTGGTCCGCTAACAGTCCCAACAGGCGGCGCACCCGATCCAGGGGCAACGCCTCGAGGCTCTCGGCGGACGTGACGTAGGAATAGTTCGGGAGCATGGTCTCGAGCAGCGGGGTGCCATCTTCCGTGGTACCCTGCTCGAACACGTAC
>CAZVKD010000196.1:0-5871 GCA_964627675.1 uncultured Gemmatimonadaceae bacterium | reverse complement strand
AAGCCGACCGGGTGCGTATCCTTTGGCAAGGTGCGCGCGAACCGGCGGATCGCCATGTCAGGTCGCTGCCGGGGGCCGTACACGGTGAAGTAGCGCAAGACCGTCACCGCCCCGCCATACCTCTCGTGGTGTTTCTGGCAAAGCAGTTCGGCCGAGCGCTTGGTGGCGGCGTAGGGAGAGACCGGTTCGACCGCCGGGTCGTCTTCGCGCAAGGGAACCCGCCGCGCGTCGCCATAGACCGACGACGAAGAGGCGAGCACGAAACGCTTCGCGCCGCGGCGCTGCGCCGCTTCCAAGACCGCCTCCGTCCCCTGGACATTGGCCCGCGCGAATCCGACCGGATCGGTGAACGAAGCGCGTACACCCGCCCGGGCGGCCAGATGCAGGCACACGTCGAATGTCCCGGCTCCGAGCGCGCGATTCAGCCCGTCGGCGTCGGCGCAATCAGCCTCGACCAGCCGGAACGCGGGATGCCGGAGCACGTGACGGAGGTTGCCACGCTTCTCCGACTCCGAGTAGAACGGATCGAAGTTGTCAACGCCCGTGACAGCGTCGCCGCGAGCCAGGAGGCTCCGAGCCAGATGGCTGGCGATGAAGCCCGCGGCGCCGGTGAGAAGAATGCGCCGCCGGCTCACGCCTCAGCGCCGGCGCCGCCGGACGGGTGGCCGGCGGCATCGGGCCGCTCCCGTGAGAAGTCCATCACCTCGGGCCGCGCGGTCTCCAGATAGTCGTGCACGGTCATGATGATGGAGTCTGTGAGCGAGCCCGCGTTGAAGGCGATGCGCTGGTTTTGCAGGATCGAGCGGTCCACGTAGAGATCGAAGTCGAGAATCGGCCGGCCGAACGGCGGCACGGCGCCCGGCGGGAGTCCGGTGAGCGCGTGCAGCTCTTCAGGCGTCGCGAAGCGCGTCTTCCGGACGCCGAAATGCCGTTTGATGGCCGCGGAATCGAGCTTTCGCGCGGCGGACAGCACGAACAGTTTGAAGCTGTCCCCGACCTTGAGAACCACGGCCTTGCCGCCCACGTCGAGCGGCTCGCCACGGGCTCTGGCGGATTCCTCCGAGGTGCGGGTGGGCTCGTGGTGGACCTCGCGGAACGCCACACCGTGCTCGCCAAGCAAGTGACGAATCGCCGAGTGAACGGAGGACACCGCCGGCCTCGCTAGCCCGTTCGGCGGACGGTGACCGTGCCTTTCCTGCCCTTCGCGTCGTCCAAGTACTTCCGCCCCCAGTCCGCGATAGCATCCACCACGCCGTGCAGGGCCACGCCTGCCGGCGTCAGGGCGTAGCTGGTCCGCGGAGGCATCACGGAGTGGACCGTCCGGCGCACAATCCCGAGCTCCTCGAGGTGCTCCAGCCGCTCGGCCAGCGTGGCTGGGTTGGCCCGGACCCCCCGCTGCAGCTGGTTGAAGCCCTGCTCCCCGTCCTCCAGCAGCCGCCGGATGATGTGCAAGGTCCACTTTTCCTGGAGGATCTCGATGGACGCGCTGACCGCGCAGAATGACTCGGCCGGCAACCGCCCGGCCGCTCTTTTCGCGGGTTTCATTACCCGCTACGCTATCGAGACTACTAGAGTTTGTCAATCAGTTGATAATTAATAGTGCTATATCTATTATACCACGGATCACGAATCGTCAGCCAAACCACAACGCGCAGGGAGTGAGTCATGCAATGGACTATTGATGCAACCCACAGTGTGGTGGAGTTCGGCGTGAGGCACCTGGGAATCTCCACGGTGAAAGGTCGCTTCCGGACGTTCCAGGGGACGGTGGAGACCGATCCGAGCGGCGTCCTCCGGTCGCTCGACGTTCGGATTGACCCGGCCAGCATTGACACCAACGTGAAGGATCGTGACGCGCACCTGCGCTCGGCGGACTTCTTCGACGTCGAGCGCTACCCCCAGATGATGTGTCGCAGCCGCGCCATCACCCCGTCCGGCCAGGGGACCTACCGGGTCGAGGGGGACCTCACGATGCGCGGAGTGACGCGACCGGTCACGCTGCTGGTCGAGGCGGAGCAACCGCTCACCGATCCGTGGGGCAACACCCGGATCGCCGCCCGGGCATCGGGTACGCTGAACCGTAAGGACTGGGGCCTCGCCTGGAATCAGGTCCTGGAGACCGGCGGCTTGCTGGTGGGCGAGGAGGTGAAGTTCAACGTGGAGGTGGAAGCGGTGGCGGAGGCGCCGGCCCAGCCCGTCGCCGCGTAAAGTCGTCCAGACGCTCCACGGACAAGTTGCCCCGCATCGGTGAGGCTCGAGCGGCAGGGGCGGCATCGCCACCGTGAGGCGAGCGAGTAGCCCGCTGCCAATGCCACCCCTGCCGCGCGCCGATGCGAAACCGGCATCCAGAGCCGCGCCCTACGCTCCCGTCCGCCTTCCGGCATTCACCAGCGCATTGAACAACACCTTGAAGGTGGCGTGGGTCTGCGCCCGGTGCTGAGGCCGGATACCGATCAGCACGATCCGCCCGCCGCCATCGAAGTCCACCTGCACGGCCGCGGCCCGGCCCTGGAGCTGCTCCTCGCCGCGAATCCAGCCGGAGGCTCGCACGTTGGTGTTTGGATAGCGCAGCGGGACGCTCACCTGCTGACTGGGCAGTGCGTCCGTGAGGGTATAGAACGGGCTGCGGATGAAGAACCCGTGGGTGCGCTCCGGCATGCCCCAGGTGAGGGCGTGCTGGGGGTCGGCCTCGAGCCGCACGATGGACCCCGGAATGAGCAGTTCGTTGTCGTTCAGCGTGCGGGCCACGTTCTTGACGGGGATGGGCCAGCGCCCGATGAACAGGTCTCCCGCCGCGCCCAGCGCCACGGCCGTGCCCCCGCTCTGCACGAACGCTTGCAGCGCCGCCAGGCCGTCATCCCCGATGCCGCCGCGATAGAGCGGTGGCGTGGAGGGCGAGTCGGTGCCGCGCAAAATGCTCTCGGCGTTCTGGTCCGCGAACACGAGCACGTCGAACCGCCCGGCAAGCGGCTGTTTCACCACCCGTGGCGGGGCGCGATCCTTGACGTGTCCCGGCCACTCAGCCCGTTCGTCGGCCGGGATCTCGTGGTCACCCGACGCGTTCGGTGCCGCGGCGCGCAAGTCCTGAGGATGGAGCGTCGTGTACTCGAAGCCGAACTGCTCCAACACCCAGCGGGTCCAGCCTTCGTCCATGTTCGACCCCCAGGGCTGATACAAACCCACGCGGGGAGCGGAGGCAGCGGCAGGAGTGGCGGAGGCGGCAGCGGGCACCGGGCCGACCGCGAACACAGGGAGGCCGAGCAGCTCCGCCACGTCGCGCATCCGCTGACTGGGAACGCCCTCGATGATCCACGTGCCGGCGCCGAAGCGGGTGTTCGCCGCCGTGAAGCCGGTACCGGCGCGGCGGATGCGCGCGCCGCCGGCGGCCCAGAGCCGGTTGGCCGCGGCGTAACCAGTATTGTGTGAGCCGTCAATCAGGAACGTTCCACCCGAGCCCGTGATGCGGCCGCGCGGGAGCGCGACGCCGCGCACCACCTCGAGCGAGGCATTGAACGGGGCCCCCACGAACCGCGTCTCCACGTCCATCAAGAGGCCCAGTGTCCATGCCGTGACGTCATAGGGGGGCCGCGGTGGTGACTCGGGCGACGGGCGTACCTCCGGGTACACCTGGGTCTCGAGCATCTCCTTGGCGTAGGCGCCGAACACCTGACCCAGGCGAATGACCCACGTGCCCGCGTTGTGCCGCCGGCCCGCGGCCTCGAACGGCTGGGTGGCTCGCTCGACGATCACGCCGTTCGCCTCCAGCAGCTGGAGCATCTTGGCCGCGTCAATCGGGTTTCTCTGGTCAGGATCCACGACGACCGCGTACGGGGTGCCGTTTGCGGGGCCGGACAACTCCATGACGCGTCCTGTCGGGGACATCGCCGGGGTTCGCCCGCCGTCGCCCGCCAGCGCCGGCTGATCGCCCCCGTTGCCGCCCCCGCCCCGATCGCCCCCGATCGCCCCGATGCGTCCCCGATCGCCGGCCGCTGTCCGGCGCGCGCCGCCCGCGAACTCCCGGATCATCACGCGGTTCACGTCGTACAGCTGCTCCAGCAAGGTGCGCCGCGTGTCGGCGGCGCTCTCGAGCAGCGCCATCGTGGCGATGAGTTCGTAGTCCACGATGTCCCGCAATCGCCACTCGCCGCCGAGCCACGGCCGGGGATAGTTGGTGCGGGGCTGCGTATCACGCGGCGGAGGCAGCGTGTCGGTCGCTCGAGCGGCGTCGAAGCCGCCGAAGCCGCCGCCGCCCCCCGCGGGCGTCTCGCCCATGCGCGCCATCCGCTGATAGGTCGGCGTCGCGATCCGCACGCTCGCCACTTCGGTGAGCATGCCCACCTGGTTGTGCCACCAGCCGGTCCACGCCATGGCACCGGGCCAGAAGTTGGTGTAGGTGAAGTCGTAGATGATGCCGGTCTTGCCCGCGGCCTCGAGTGCCGCGGCCTGCGCCTGCCCGTAGATCCCGTTCAGCCGGTAGATCAACGGGTGCACGTTGAGGTTGATCGGGTCGGTCGCCGGCATCGTGAAGATGCGCGGGCCCGTGGATCCCATCTGATGCTCGTCCAGCCAAATTGACGGGAACCAGTCCTTGTACAGGATCTGCGAGATGTGCCGCGACTCGGCCTGGGTAAGCATGTACAGGTCGCGGTTGTTGTCATGGCCCACGTACGGGTGATAGAGCCACGGGATGTTGCCCGCCTCGTACTCGCTCCCCACGTAACGGTTGTACCACTCCACCACCATGTCCTGGCCGTCAGGATTGAGGCTCGGCACCAGCAAGAAGATCACGTTGTCCAGGATCTTTCGGGTGCGCTCGTCACGGCCGGTCGCCAGGGCATGGACCAGTTCCAGCGTCATCTGCGCCGCGCCGACTTCGGTCGCGTGGATGGTGCACGTGATCAGCACCACGGCCTTGTGCTGACTGAAGAGTTCCTCGCGTTGCGCCGGCGTGTGCACGGCGTCCGGATCCTGCCCCGGCACGTGGTCCTGGAAGTAGAGCCGCCGCTGCAGCGCCTTGTAGCGATCCAGGTCAGCCAGCGTTTGCGGACTGGAGATCTCCAGCAGCAAGAACGGCCGGCCGTGGCTCGACTTTCCCACCTCCCGCAGGTTGACGCGGTCGGAGGCCTGGTCGGCCATTTGCATGTAGCGGACGATCCCGTCCCAGTCCACCAGTTTTCTGTCGGCGCCGATCTCGTGGCCGAAGACCTGGGCCGGGGATGGGAGCGTCTGGGCGCAAAGAGACGGAACAGCGAGCGAGGCTGCGAGCCACGGCACGGCAGCCGATCGCGTGACACGGAATCGAAGGCGCATGACCAACTCCCGGATGGTGTCCGCAAGGCACGAGCGAACCGAAAAGATACGGGGTTCGTCTCGCCGCGGCGAAGGCGCTGCCGTGCAGCCTCACGCTCTATCGGTCGGGGTCTCCGGTCCCTGTTCGAGGGCCCGCTCCACTTCGCGCTGTGCGTCCATGTGACGATCAATCCGCCCACCAATCTCTCTCGCGCGCTCGAGCGCGGCGGTGAGATCGGGGACCGACCCTGCGCCTGCCTGAAGCCGGACCAGCGCCAGTCGCAGATGCTCGAGCGCCGCCACGCTTGCCTTGAGACGCTCTCCCGTCACGCCCCGCGCTCGCAGCGTCTCGATCTCCGCTTCGAGTCGCTCCAGAACCTGCGGGACTTCCGGGACCTGGTGTCTGGTGACGTCGGGGAGCGCCCGGTACGCCGACAGGGCCGAGCGACCCAGCAAAGCTTCGGTCGGCTCGACCGCCGCGATCTTCGCCCGCGCGGGCGCGTGGAGGCCGGCCCCGGCGAACGTGAAGAACCAGCGACCCATGCGCCCGGCCCACAACCGGTACCACAGGGTGTCGAGTCT
>CAZVKD010000195.1:0-5922 GCA_964627675.1 uncultured Gemmatimonadaceae bacterium | reverse complement strand
GCGATTCCGCGACGTGTATGGCGCCACCGCGCTGGCCATCCGTCACCGGGGCACGCTCATGCGCGAGCACGTGGGCACCACGCGGCTCGGGGCGGGCGACTCCCTGCTCATCGAAGCGCTGACCATCGACATCGAACGGCTCAAGGACAGTGGGGCGTTCGTCTTCGTCTCGGAGGTCGGGCTGCCCAGATTCCGCAAACGCAAGATTCTGCCGGCGGTGGCGATCCTGGTCGGCGTGATCGCCACCGCGTCGCTGGGCATCATTCCGATCACCGCCTCGGCGCTCATCGGCACCGTGCTCCTCGTGCTCACGCGCTGCATCACGCTGGAGGAAGCGTACGCGGCGGTGGACTGGAAGGTGATCTTTTTGCTGGCGGGGGCGCTCACGCTGGGGTTCGCCATGGAGAAGACGGGCGCGGCCGGCGCGCTGGCCATGCCGCTCAACTACCTCGGTCCGCTCGGCCCGCTGGCGCTGGTGGCGGCCCTGTACCTGCTCACCTCGCTCCTCACCGAGACAATGTCGAACAACGCCACCGCCGTGCTCCTCGCCCCCATCGCCATCGCGGCGGCCGAAGGACTTGGGTACAGCCCGCGACCGTTTCTGATGGCCATCGCGTTCGCGGCCTCGGCCAGTTTCATGACCCCCGTCGGCTACCAGACCAACACCATGATCTACGGCGTGGGGCGATACAGGTTCGCCGACTTCCTGCGCGTAGGGACGCCGCTCAACATCATCTTCTGGATCGTCGCGGTGATCTTCATCCCGCGTTTCTGGCCGTTCTGAGTCTGGGGATTCTGAGCGCGTGAAACGTATCCTCGCCGCGACCGCTCGCAGCGCGGGAGCGAGCTTCGCCAGCGTGGGAATCGCCGTCGACTGGGTGACGCGGGATGGATGGGAGTTCTTGCAGCGCTTCGGCCCCTTTGACGAGATTATCGTCGGTAGGAACTGGTTGAACTCCGCGTCACTCCATTACATGTGGCGAGAATTACCAGGGGAGCCCGTGGTGCCCCAAGTGGTGGTGGTCGAGCGCTCGATCCTGCTTGACGGCGCCAAGCTGGAGGTTAGCCCCGACCGAGCTCTATTGCGGAAGGTCGGGGCTGACGAGGTAATTGCTTGGGCCGTGCGAGGCGGAGGACTCCCACTCGGGGCAGCTGTCCCCCGTCCCGGGATCGGCCACGCCAACGTGAGCCCCTGAACGGTGAGCGGGGTACCCTCCTGCGTGGCTGCTTCGGGACCGCTTCCGGTGAGCCCGCTAGCCTAGCTCGGCTTCGCAGAGCGCCCGGGAGTGTCCGAGAAAGCCCCTGAATTCCAGCTGTTCGGCCGCCATCAGGCGTCGGGTTCTGGTGCGATTGGCTTGTTTGTTCGAGAGCGGTCGGTATATACTGTTCGAGAGTGACGGGTACGTTTGTTCGAGAAAGTGCCGGGCGGTCCCGGGTGCGAAGGCTGGCGACCCGACGGCCACACTCTTGGTTGAGGTTCGCAGCGAGGTGGAGCGCTCGCGCGCTACTCTGCCTGGTGGTCGTTGGCGGGTCTCAGCAGCGTGTTGCGGTCTCTCAGGTCGTCCGCGGACAGCTTCTCCAGAACACAACCGGGTCCCCGATTCGACGCGCGTTCGTGGTGTTGCTTGATGGACAAGGCATCGAGGTCGCACGCTCGCTCAGCGATACGCAAGGCAGGTTCTTCCTAAGGGCACCCGGCGCGGGGACCTACCGTCTCCAATCGAAGCGGATTGGCTTTCGGGCATCCCTGTCCCCCTTCATCACGCTTGGCCTCGGGCAAACGGTTCAGCACGACCTGACCGCAGACGCGCTTCCCCTACCGCTCCCCGCGGTGCTCGTGACCGGCCGACCACAGTGCGGTCACCGAGGCGACGAGGGATCAGCGGTGCTGCGCCTGTGGGAGGAAGTCGGCGAGGCTCCGGCGGCCGTATCGTAGACCGCCCGACAACCCTATCGCTACGAGCTTGCCCTTTTCGAACGTGATCTCGACGTGTTCGGCCGTTCCGTGCGGCGGGAGCGCGGGTCCCGCCGTTCGGGCACATATCAGACCCGGTTCAGGTCCGCGTCCCCGGAACAGTTGCTGCGCGATGGCTGGGTGGTGTTCGAGGGCAACACCCGTGTCTTCTACGGTCCGGACGTCGAGGTCCTCCGGAGCACTGGGTTTGCACAGACGCATTGCTTCAGCCTGACAGCCGGGCAGGGGGCTGACAGCAGCCTCGTTGGCCTGGTGTTCGAGCCCACGCGCGATCGCGGGCTCCCGGACATCGGCGGCACGTTGTGGATCCACCGCGAGTCCGCCGAGCTGACGCGGCTCGATTTCCGCTACGCCAATTTGCCTCGGAGCGTAAACGATCCACCGGACTGGGCCGAAGGTCACCTGGGCGGGCGCGTGGAGTTCCTCTCACTGCCCGGCGGCGGCTGGATCGCACGGAACTGGGAGATCCGCACGCCCCTCGTGGGATGGGTGGAGCTGTTCG
This sequence comes from uncultured Gemmatimonadaceae bacterium, assembly GCA_964627675.1. Taxonomy (GTDB): domain Bacteria; phylum Gemmatimonadota; class Gemmatimonadetes; order Gemmatimonadales; family GWC2-71-9; genus JACQHC01. The sequence continues at coordinate 3,445 of CAZVKD010000195.1, read as the reverse complement.
ATGAACGCCGAGAGCTCCGCTTGGTCGGCATTCAGCAGACCGGGGGACAGGTGGTGCAGGCCTTGAGCGGCGGCACAGTGCTGTACGCCGCCGATCTCGCCACACTTACGGCTCCGTTGTTGACGAGACAAGGAACGTCCCGCTCGCGGGTGCCACGGTTACCCCTCGCGGGAACGCCGTTCAGCACGCCAACGGACGCGGCGGGGCGATTTACCATCTCCGGTACGATGGACGGGGAATACGGGGTGACCTTTCACCATCCCCGGCTGGATTCTCTGGCCTACACGCCCGCACCGGTGACCGTTCTGCTCCGACCCGGTCGAAGCGAGACCGTCCGGCTCCGCGTGCCGCCCGAAAGTGTGATCGTTCGAGAGCTGTGCCCGGACACCGGCGCCGGGCCGCCCACCCGCGTCGTCCACGGAACCGTGCGCGAGCGAAGGGGCGGCGCAGCGCCCGCCGGCGCCGAGGTCCGCATGTCGTGGCAGGAGATCCCGGGCCTCGCCCCCACCGACCCGATCGCCGTGCAGGGCAGGCTCAAGGAGCTGACGCTGCGCGAAATGGAGGCCGTGGCGCCGGCGGACTCTTCCGGCCGCTACCTCATGTGCGCCGTGCCGGCGGGCCGCCGCATCGCGATCGCCGCCTCGCGCGGGACCGCGCTCGGCGAGACGGTGATCCTGCGATTCGAAGCGGACGGCGTGTGGATTGGTGACAGATGGACCGGAGCCGGAATGATCTGGCGGCAGGATCTCGTGCACGGTGCGGCGTTGCCGGCGGCCACGGTGGTCGCCGTGGTGACCGACGCGATGACCCGCCGCCCGCTGGCGCACGCCATCGTGACCGTGGTTGGGACGGGAGAGGCCGTCGTTGCCGATCAGTCCGGACGCGCGACCATTGCTCGCGTCGCGCCCGGGAACCGCGTCGTGAGCGCGCGGCGCATTGGCTACGCGCCGGTGGAACGGGTGGTGCGGATTACCCCGGGGGATACGGTGGTGCTGGCGGATAGTCTGCTCGCGCTCCAGCCGATGCCTTTCCTGCTCGACACACTGGTTGCCGCCGGTGACGTGGCAGCCGCGGCGGATCCCATTCTCAGGATGGGAGGATTCTGCGACCGCCGCCGACTAGGATTCGGCGACTTCATTACACGCCAGGAGTTCGAGCAGTACAATCCCGTGGACGTGTTCGACGTGTTGCGGAGGCTGCCGGGCATCGAGATTCTGTTCAACGAGAACTATGGTCGGCCGGCGCCGGACAAGGTGGCGGGACGGGATACGGGAGGTGGATCGTTCGGTCACGGCGCCTGGGACGGAACTGCCCGTTACTCGTTTTCCTGGACGGCGCCGCGATCGGGACCACCGAACGAATTGACCTCGACGACCTATTGGGTGTACACCAGATCTCTGCGGTCGAGTTCTATGGCGGTGCGGGTGGGACGCCCGTCGAATTCAACGTGACGGGTTCCGATTGCGGCGTGCTGGTGATCTGGACTCGGCGGTGAAGGCCGAACCTGGTCGTTGGCGTCTTGCCGCATGCGGGGCACGCACCCTCGCGCGCGGTTCACGCAACGTCCATTCTGAGCTCTCCAAGAACTACGCCCTAGCACGCCTGACCGCGGCCCTTGCCGGCGGCTGCCTCATCGCGCGCGATCAGGGGCGAGGTGGGTGGACCGCTGGCCGTCGCCGCGCCCGGTTTTCCTGCTGCTGGGCGACTGGTAGCCGGGTCATTCCTGCGGGAGTGCGGCGTGGGTATCGGTGGCGCAAGTCGGGCGAAAGCCTGCGGGATAACGGTTTTGGTCGCAAGGAAATGGTGATGTCGCGGCGATCCTGTAGGGCGACATTCCAGCGGATGATGCGACCGGGGCGTCGGCCATTCGAGGCTCGGGAAACAGCGGACCGTCGTGACGGTGTCCCCGTGTTGCCGGCGGTGTGTGGGCACGGGCCTCGGGGACCAGGGATGCGTGTGCGGACGTCTGGGGAGTGGTTGGCGGCGACGCGCAGTGTCTTGCGGCTTCGGCACTACAGTCGGCGCACCGAGGAAGCGTACCTGGCGTGGGTCCGGCGCTTTCTCGTGTTCCGGCGGGAGCACGTCGCTAGGGCCGGGAGGGTCGAAGGCGTCCGGCAGTTTCTCGCGTATCTTGCCGAGCAGTGCCACGTGAGTGGCGGCACGCAGCGGCAGGCCTTGTCGGCGTTGCGGTTTGCGTTCGATCACGGGCTCGGCGCTCCGCTGCCGTGGGTGGAGTTGAGGTCCGTGTATCGGCCGCCCCGGCTGCCGGTCGTGCTGTCGGCCGGCGAGGTGGCGGCGGTACTCGGGCGGTTGCAGGGCGCGAAGCAGCTCATTGCGATGCTGCTGTACGGGTCCGGGCTTCGTCTGTTGGAGGCGCTGAACCTTCGGGTGAAGGATGTGGACTTCGAGCGCGGCACGCTCACCGTGCGCGCGGGCAAGGGTGACAAGGATCGTTCGACGGTGTTGCCGCCCAGCCTGCACGGTCCGTTGCGCGCTCACCTGGCGCGGGTGCGGCGGTTGCACGAACGGGATCTGGCGCGCGGCTGGGGGTATGTGGCGCTGCCGGGCGCTCTGGGCCGCAAGATTCCGTGTGCCGCGCGGGTGTGGGAGTGGCGGTGGCTGTTTCCCGCGACGGGTCACTATCGCGATCCCGGCATTGGGGAGATGCGGCGGCACCATTTACACGAGACGGCAGTGCAGCCGGCGGTGAAGGTGGCGGTGGCGGCGGCCGGCATCGGGAAGCGGGCGAGCTGTCATACGTTGCGGCATTCGTTTGCGACGAGCCCGCTGGAGCTGGTGTCTCTTGCCGGGGGGCAGGGCGAGTGGAGCGTCTGGCGATGGGTGGGGGTTTGGGGGTAGCGTATAGGGGGCTGGGCCTCAGGCAGGTCAGTCGCGAAGGATTTAGGCGGACCGGCAACGAAAGGAGGAGTGCGGGAGGCTCGAAAGAAATAGGCTGACCAGTGCTACATACGTATTGCCGGTCAGTGCACTCTTCGTTATACGCCATGCCTACTTCGGATGTATTTTGCGCAGGGCCTATGGTGCGGTGCATTGACGACGGGAGAGCACCTGAGTGCTCATTGTACGATTTCGCAGCGGCGTGGCCATCCGCGTTACGGAGGAGCGTTGGGGCCACATCGCCCGGGGTCACCCCGAGATGGCCGAGCAGCGAGCGAGGCTACTTGAGACTGTTGCCGAGCCAGATTCGATTCTCGAAGGCGACGAAGGCGCCCTAATGGCGGTACGGTTATACCCGGAGACTCCGCTTACCCAGAAGTTCCTGGTGGTTCCGTACCGTGAGATCTCACCGGAGGACGGTTTCATTGTGACGGCCTACTTTACGAGCCAGCCATCTCCGAATAGGAGAGTCTTATGGACGCGGTCCGGATCCTAGTGTCCCGTTTTTGAAGTCATGTTAATGACGCACCGCCTTGGCAACGATCTG
>CAZVKD010000194.1:0-5925 GCA_964627675.1 uncultured Gemmatimonadaceae bacterium | reverse complement strand
GCCAGTTGACGGCCGATTTGGAGCGGGATGCGGCTTATCACGTGGGTGGCGAAGGCCGCGGGCGTGGCGTCGGTGAGCAGCGTGGTGGTGACCAGGCCCGTGGAGAGCCCGCGCGCTTTGGCTGCCTCCAGCACGGTTTGCCGCGGCTGCGAGTCCGGGCCCACGCCGACGGCTCGCGGGAACGTTCGGGTGCCGGTGGCGTAGGCGGTGGCGGCCGCGGCGCTTTCGGTCACGATGTGGTGATCGCCCCGCGTGTCCACCAGCCCCACCACCGGGAATTCCTGAACCGCCATGTTGCCGATGCTGTGGAGGCCGATGGTCCAATGCCCCGCACCGGCGCCGTCCGCGACGAACAGGATCACCCGCGTCTGACCCTGCAAGGGAGCGATCCACGTTGCGGCCAGAGCCAGCGTCGCCACCCGGGTGATGAGCCGTCTCGGTGCCATGGTCCCGTTGCCTCTCGGCGCGATTGGGCTTTTCTTTGATAGCCGTCCCACCATTCGTAGGTTCCGCCTTTCACGTGCAGACATTGGAGTGACACATGGCGCGCGGGTTCCTGGCAGCCTTTTGGTTAGTGGCGTGTGCGGCGTTTGTCCAGCCTGCAACCGGACGGGCGCAGGAGCGCCCACTCCGCATTCTGCTTTCCAATGACGACGGCTTCGATGCTCCCGGGTTGCAGGCCATGGCCGACTCGCTCCGGCCGCTGGGGCGCGTGTTCGTGGTCGCGCCGCGCGAGCAGCAGAGCGGCATGGGCCACAGCATCACGTATCGTGATCCCATTCTCGTGCGCCGGGTGCTCAACGACGACAGCATTCCGTGGTTTGCGGTGTCCGCGCGGCCTGCCACCGTCGTGCGGCTCGCGATCGAGCAGCTCATGGACTCCCTGCCGGACCTGGTGGTCTCCGGGATCAACCCGGGCGAGAACATCGGGCTCTCGGCCTGGCTGTCCGGCACGCTGGCGGCGGCGCGGGAAGCGGCGTTCCTGGGCATCCCGGCCATCGCGGTCTCGCTTGGGGGAAACGAATGGCAGGACTACCACGCGGCCGCGGGGTTCGTGCGGCACTTGATCGAACGCCTGATCCGCGAGGGGCGCCTGCGGGCCCCGCTGTTCCTCAACATCAACCTGCCCGCCGGAGTGGCGGCCGCCGTCCCGGTGGTGCGGGTCACGCGCCAGAGCGTGAAGACCTCGTCGCAGCGGTATGACCGCCGCACCAACCCGTCGGGACAGTTGTACTTCTGGGACAACTGGGAGCCAGCTGCCGACGATGCCGAGGGAACGGACCTGCACGCGTTCAAACGCGGGTTCATCACCGTGACGCCGCTCAGAATTGACCAGACGGCCGAGGACCAGCTGGGCTCGCTCAAGAGCCTCGAGCGGCGGGCGGACTCTACTCGGGGTCGCTGAACGCGGCGGGGGAGACGAGCGGGACGAAGCGGCAGGGCCCGGCGTTCCGCTCGCGGAAGCCCAGGGGCGTTCGCTCATATACCATCAGGTCCTGCAATGCCCGATCGCCAATGGGAATGACCAGGCGTCCGCCAAGGTCAACCTGATTGAGTAACCTCGGGGGCGGTGCCGGTGCGGCGGCGGCGACGACGATGGCGCCATAGGGGGCCGCCTCCGGATAACCCACCGCCCCGTCACCGATCAACAGGTCCACGTTCCGCACGCCAAGCTGCTCGAGTCGGCGCTGCGCGGCGCGGGAGAGTTCCGGCAGCCGTTCCAGGGACCACACGTGGGCGGCGATCTTGGCCAGCACCGCGGTGTGGTAGCCGGTGCCCGTTCCCACTTCGAGGACCCGAGTTCGCCGGGTGAGTCCGGCCTCCTGCGTCATCAGGGCCACCATGAACGGCTGCGAGATGGTCTGGCCGGAACCGGCCGGGAGGGGTTGGTCTTCGTAGGCGCGGTCCTTGAGGTGTGGCGGGACGAAGCACTCGCGCGGGACGGCCGCCATCGCCGCCAGCACGCGGACGTCGGTGATGCCGCGCGCGGCCAGCTGTTCCCGCACCATGCGCCGTCGCTCGCGGTGGCTCGGCGGGGTCCCGCCCCAACGGCTGGAGGTCAAGAGCGAGCCCACGCTGATACGATAACCTCGGTCTCCCGCTCGCGCTCAGCGCCGGTGGCGCAGCCAGTTCAACGGGTCGAGGGTGATGCCGCTTTCCCCGCGGATCTGGAACTCGATGTGCGGGCCTTCGCCGGTGGCCGCTCCGCCGGAATGCCCCAGGATGTCCCCGGCCGGCACCCGCTGCCCTTTGGTCACGGCGATCCGCGACAGGTAGAGGTACAGCGTGGAGAAGCTGCCGCCGTGATTGAGGATGACGGTGAGCCCGTACGTTCCCAGAGGACCGGCGAACTCCACCAGGCCGCCCGCCACCGCCCGCACCGGTGTTTCCAACGGCACTTTGATGCCCACGCCCTGGTAGCGTACCATCGTGCGGTTGGGAAGCTGGTGGGGCCCGAAGCGATACAGGATGTCACCCTCCGCCGGCCAGGGCAGTTTGCCGAGGTCGTCCGGCGTGATGGTGGCCGGTCCCGCGGCCACGGCGGCCGACCGGCGGGCCCGCTCCAGGGAGGCGATGAGGTCGTTCAGGCGTTGTTCGTCGCGAGTGAGGGAATCGAGTCGGGCCGCGGTGTTCCGCTCCGATCCGCGGGTTTGCGCCAGCGAGCGCTGCCGCTGCCGCTCCAGCTGGGCGTACCGCTCGAGTTCCCGGGCGCGGTCCTCACGGCGGTCCCCCAATTCCTCGCGAAGGGCGAGCAGCTGGCGGCGCTGATCGGCCACGCGGTCGCGCAACTGCTCGACGGAGCGCACCAGCACCTGATCCTGCTGGGACACGAGATACAGGTACTTGTAACGGCTCACCAACTCCCCGAAGCTCTCCGCCGCCAGGAGCGCCTGGAAGGGCCACAGCGGTCCCCGCTTGTAGATGTCCGCAAGCCGGCGCTCCAGCACCGCCTGCTTTTCGGCGTGGGCGTCCTGCGACAGGGCGAGGTCCAGGCTCACGGTGTCCAAGGCCGCGCTGAGCGAGCCGATTTGCCGATCGATCTCGTTGATGAGGCGGTGGGTGGCTCCGCGCTGGCGCTCGAGGTTGGCGAGTTCGGCCGCCAGCGTCCGGGCGCGGCCCCGCAGGCGACCGAGTTCGGCCTCCAGCTGATTGCGCTCGCGGCGGATCTCTTCGAGGCGTTGGGTGTTGGTCCGGATCTGTCGCTCCACGTCCTGGGCGGCGGCTGGTCTCGCCGGGGCCAGAGCGGCCGAGGCCGCGAGGGCCACCACCGCGGCGCGCGGCGTCACGGGGACGGCCCCCGGAGGTGCCGGCGCACGCTCAGCGCGCTCGCCAGCAGGCCCAGCGCGGTGCCGAACAGCACCACCGATCCGACGATCGCCGGCTCGAAGAACACGGCGTCGAACAGCAGGCGGTCCACCGTGATGAAGGCCGCGTGACTGAGGGCGACGGCGGCGACGCCGCCGAGCGCGCCCTTGAGGGCGCCTTCCAGCAGGAACGGGCGGCGGATGAAGCCGTCGGTGGCTCCCACCAGCCGCATGATGGCGATCTCCCGGCTGCGATGCAGCACGCCCATCCGGATGGTGGTGCCGATGATGATTACCGACGCCGTGCCGAACGCGGCGCCCACCGCCAGCCCCACCAGCGCCGCGATGTCTCGCAGCCGATCGAGCTTCTCGATCCACTCGCGTCCGTAGCGGATGTCTTCCGCGAACCGGAATCCGCGCAGCCGATCGGCGACGGCGTTGACCTGCTCGCTGCTGCGGAACCCGGGCTTCAGCCTGACCTCGATGGAGGCGGGCAAGGGGTTGGCGCGCAGCTCCGAGAACACACCCTGAAACTCGGGAAGCTCTCGGCGCGCCCGCGCCAGCGCCTCCTCCTCGCTCACGTAGGTTGCCGCGGCCACCTCCGGGAAGCTCTCGATATCGGCCATGGCGAGCGTGGCGGCCTCGATGGGCGTCCCGCGCCGCAGATAGACCACGATCTCCACGCGTTCCTCGATGGTGGCGAGGGCCTCGCGCAAGTTGAGCGCCACCAGCCCGAACAGCCCGACGACAAACAGCGCGAACGCGATGGTCGTGACGGACAGCACCGACAGCAGCGGGGCCCGGCGAAATCCGAGGAGCGCCTCTCGCAGCGCCAGATTCACGAGCCACCGCCCGCGCGCGCGTCGGCGGGGGCCGTCCCGTCCCCGCCGCCGGAGTCGTACACCAGGGCGCCCTGCTGGAGCTCGATGACGCGGTAGGGTACCTGCCGCACGAGATCGAGATCGTGCGTGGCCATGAGGACGGCCGTCCCCGCCGCGTTGATGTCGCGCAGCAACTGAAACACGCCCCGCGTGGCCCGCTCGTCCAGATTGCCGGTGGGCTCATCGGCCAGCAGCACGAGGGGGTCGTTCACCAGGGCGCGGGCGATGGCCACGCGCTGCTGCTCGCCGCCAGAAAGTTCGCGGGGGTAGGCCGAGGCCTTCGCCGCCAGGCCCACCTGGGCCAGCACGCGCATCACCTTCGGGGCGATCGTGGCGCGGCGCGCGCCCGTGACTTCGAGCGCGAAGGCGACGTTTTCCTCCGCCGTTCGATCTTCGAGCAGGCGGAAATCCTGGAACACGATGCCGAGCCGGCGGCGCAACCTGGGGATGTCGCGTGCCGGCATGGCAGCGGTGAGGAACCCCGAGACCCGCACCTCGCCGGAGGTGGGGAATTCCTCGGCGTAGATCAGCCGGAGCACGGTGGACTTTCCCGCGCCGGAATGCCCGGTGAAAAACGCAAATTCGCCTTTGGCGACGTGAAACGACACGTCCTTGAGCGCGAGCGACCCGCGGGGGTACGCCTTGAACACGTTGGCGAACCGAATCACGGCGAGCTACAGGGCGCTGAGGGCGTGCTCAAAATCCGCGATGATGTCCGAGACGTCTTCGATACCGAGACTGACCCGGATGAATCCGTCGGGAATGCCCTGCGCTGCTCGCTGCTCCGGGCTCAGCGCGGCGTGGGAGGTGAGCCGCGGTTCGGACACGAGCGTCTCGACCCCGCCGAGACTCGGCGCGTGCTGCGCGATGCGGAGCCGCTTGAGCACCTTTTCGGCGCCCCGCGCCCCGCCGCGCACCTGGATGCCCACCATCCCGCCGAACCCGGCGAGCAGCCGCTTGGCCAGCCGGTGATCTGGATGATCCTCGAGGCCGGGGTAGTGCACCGCCACGATTTTGGGATGCTCCGCCGCCCATCCGGCGAACGCGAGCCCGTTGGCGTTGTGGCGCTCCATGCGCAGGGCGAGCGTTTTCAACCCGCGGTCAATCAGCCAGGCGGCGAAGGGATCCAGCGCCTGGCCCCAGACCTTCATGAGGCTCCGGACTTCCTCGACCACGCCTTCGGAGCCCACCACCGCGCCGGCGATGACGTCCGAATGGCCGTTCAGGTATTTGGTGGCGCTGTGGATGACGACGTCGGCGCCATGGTCGAGGGGGCGGAAGTTGATGGGCGAGGCGAACGTGGAATCCACGATCAGGGCCACGCCTTCGGTGCGGCAGGTCTTGGCGAGCGGCTCGATGTCGAGCACGCGCATGAGCGGATTGGTGGGTGTTTCCAGGAAGACGGCGCGCGTGTTGGGCCGCAGGTGCCGCTTCCAGCTGCGCGCCGTGGCGGGGTCGGCGAACGTCACGTCAATCCCGATCCGGGCGAACTCCTGGGTGAACAGCGCATACGTCCCGCCGTAGATCCATGCGCTCGACACCAGATGGTCGCCGGGCCTGAGCACGGCCAGGTGCGCCAGCGCGGTCGCTCCCATGCCGCTGGACACGAAGATGGCCCGGTCCGCGCCTTCGAGCTGGGCCAGGCGAGCGGCGATGTCCAGCTGATTGGGGTTGTTGCCGTAGCGGGAATACAGCACCTCGTCGGACGATCCCACGGGATTCAGGAACGTCGAGCTCTG
>CAZVKD010000193.1:0-6111 GCA_964627675.1 uncultured Gemmatimonadaceae bacterium | reverse complement strand
CGTTGCTTGCCACCGAGCGACCCGGATGGGCCCGATGGCGCGCGCGGCTGTTCGGCCTCTTGTCCCGCAACGCCGCGCGCGCCACGGCATTCTTCCGCATCCCACCGGAGCAGGTTTTCGAGGTCGGTGTCCAGGTAGAACTCTGAACCAGCCGGGCGTGCAGGGCCGCGACACGCCTGTCGCGCAACCGCTACACCGCCGCACATTCAAGCCTGGCGATTCCAGCGCCCGGAGGCTATAAAGGAAGCGTGGCCCGCTCACGCTTCTTGCGCGAGCGGGTTTGGAGTCAATGGATCTCCGCAGATTCTTCCGACCGCGGTTCCGCATGACACGGCTCGCGCGTGGACTGTTGCTGATCGCCTCGGCCGCAACCGTGTCCTGTGAACTGGACAAGCTGGTGAACTCTCCCCCCCCGGGGACGTTCGCCGTCACGCCGGCCCAGCTTATTGACTCCGCCGCCGTCGGAAGCACGGCCCCGCGGGTCGCCGCCATCCGCATCAGCGTCTCGGGCTCCGGAACCGCGGCGTGGGTGTTGAGTCGTGCCCTGGGCAGCGCGTGGTTGGTTCCAGAAGCCACCAGCGGCACGACGCCGGACACGATTGCCGTCACGCTGAATCCGCAGGGCCTGCCCGTCGGCTTGCACCGTGACACGTTGATCATCTCGGCCGCAACCAATCCGGCGGATCCGACTCGGGTACCGGTGCAGTTCATCATCTATCCCTGCCTGCCCGAGCAGGTCGCATTCTCCGCCCCGATGGTGGACACGCTGCACACCGGTGACTGCACTTACTCGGGAAACCCCGGCCGATTCGCCCGTGTGTATCGCTTCGAAGGCGTCACTGGAGACTCCGTGAGCGTGTGGCTGGCGTCGTCGAGCTTCGCGCCGCGCGTGCTGCTCGATAGCGTTCCGCCGGGCGTCGCGCCACTTGGCAATGCGACCACCTGTCCCGTCCTCTCGGGCTCGGCCTGCCTTCGCTACCTGCGCCTCCCGCGTTCGGGTAGCTACGGCATCGCCGCGACCACGGTGGATTCCGCCAGGACCGGGCCGTACACCCTGGAAGTCACACGACCGCGAGCGCCGGGGTTGCCGGCCGCGCTGGCGCAGCTCCACCGCGACTCGAGCACCATCATCGCCGCGGCGGGTGCCGTGCCCGACTCGGTCGTCGTACTCCGAGCCACCGTGAGCGATCCCGACCCCGGTGACCTCCTGACGCTCGAGGTCGAGGCGCAGCCGGTGGGCATCGCCTTCGGCGGAGCGCCAACGGCCACGAGCCCCGTTGTCGGGTCCGGTACCTCCGCCGTTGTGGTGCTCCCGGGTTTGTGAGACTATGAGGCCTACCGCTGGCGGGCGCGAACCCGCGACGAGACGGGGCGAGCGAGCGGTTGGATCGAGTTCGGCGCTCCGGGCGACCCCGACGCCGATTTCCGGATCAGCGTTCCGGAAGTCCCTCGAGCCCCGGTCCAGCTCGCCCAGCACAAGAGCGACGGCCAGACGCCAATCCCGACAGGAGCGACCACTGACGAGCGGGCGGTCGTGCTCTCCGCTCGACTCGACGACCCCGACCCGGGCGATCTGCTCCGACTGGAGATCGAGCTCAGGCCGCTTGGCACGGCGTTCACCGGAACGCCGATGGCGACCAGTGTGGCCGTGGCGGCAGGCACTGTCGCGTCGGTCACGCTGGCCGCTCTGGCGGATGAGACCTCCTTCCACTGGCAGGCGCGCGCGATTGACCAGTCGGGACGCGCCAGCCCCTGGGTGGCGTTCGGTGACGCCGCGGAAAGCGCCGCGGACTTCCACGTCTCCGAGCCCGCCGCCCCGAACTCGCCGACCGGTCTCCAGCAACTCCGCTCGGACAGTGTCACCAGCATCGCCCAAGGGTCGGCCACCGCCGAAACGGCGGTGGTGTTCGCCGCCACGGTCTCCGACCCCGATCCGGCCTCGGCGCTCAGGCTGCAGGTGGAGGTGAGGCCGGTCGGTGCCACGTTCACGGGCCTGCCCACTGATTCGGGCGATGCCGTCGCGAACGGCGCAACAACGTATGTCCGAGTCGGCGGACTTGCGGATGACACGGATTTCCGCTGGCGGGCTCGCGTGTCCGACCAGACCGGCCGGCTGAGCGAGTGGGTCGAGTTCGGCGCCAACGGATCCACGGGCGTCGACTTCCGGGTTGCCGTGCCGGCTGTGTCGCTGGCGTTCGTGCAGCACCCCACGAACACGACAGCGGGCACCAGGATCTCCCCCGCTGTGCAGGTCGCCGCGCGCGAGGCGAGCGGAACCACCGACCTGGCGTTCAACGGCACGGTGACCGTGGCCGTGGACGGAGGCTCGACCTCGCTTGCGGGAACGACCTCGGCGGCGGCCGTCAACGGCGTGGCGACTTTCGCCGATCTCTCCATCGCCACGGCCGGCACCTATCGGCTGGCCGCTACCGGCTCGGGGCTGTCGCCCGCGGTGAGCGACGCTTTCGTGGTAAGCCCGGGCGCGGCATCGCAGCTCGCGATCCTCACGCCTCCCTCGAGCGCGGCCGCGAGCGGCATCGCGCTGGACCAGCAACCCGTGGTGGCCCTCCGCGACGCCAACAACAACCCGGTACGGACTGCGGGGATCGCCATTGCCGCCACGATCGCGACCGGGCCCGGGGGCGGAACGCTCACGGGCGCCGCCGCGCTCACCAACGCCGACGGCGAAGCGACCTTCACCGCGCTTACGCTGAGCGGCCCCGTCGGCGAGTACACCCTGACGTTTTCGGGGGCCTCGGCCGCCGCAGTCACGTCCGCGCCCATCACCTTGAGCGCCGGCCTGCCGAGCGCGGGGCAAACCACCGCCACCGTGCCACCCGGAACTGCCGGCGCGCCGACCACGATCGTCATCAACGTGCGCGATGGCGCCGGAAACCCCGTGGGCATCGGAGGGGCAACGGTGACCGTCAGCCTGACGGGCGCCAACCCCGGTACACCGGCCGTTACGGACCACTCCGACGGCACCTACTCGGCGAGCTATACGCCCACCGTTGCCGGGACCGACACCATCGCGATCTCGCTCGGCGGCACGCCGATCCAAGGCAGCCCGTATCAGAGCGCGGTTGGGCCTGCGGCCGCGAGCGGCATCGCGCTCCTGGCGGGTGACGCGCAGTCGGCGACCGCGGGTAGCGCGGTGGCGGTGGATCCCGCGGTCATCGTGCGAGACGCCTACGGCAATCCGGTCCCCGGCGTGCCGGTCACGTTCGCCGTGTTAGCGGGCGGCGGCGCCGTTGACCCCCCGACGCCCGTAGCCACCGGTGCCGATGGTATTGCGCGTGTCATCTCGTGGACGCTTGGGCCGGAAGCCGGGCAAAACAGACTGTCGGCCACCGCAACCGGATTGAGCGGCAGCCCGGTCGTCTTAACCGCCACCGGCACCGCGGGTGGCGCGTCCGCGGTGCGGTTCGTGGTCCATCCCACCGACGTCACGGCAGGCGCCACGATCGCTCCGGCGGTCGAGGTGGAGATCGTGGACGCGCTGGGGAACCGGGTGCCCTCGTCGGCAGCGGTCACGTTGTCAATCGGAGCGAACCCCGGCTCCGGCTCCCTGAGCGGCACGACTACCTCGATCGCCGCCGATGGCCTCGCGAGATTCGCGGATCTCTCCATCGGTTCGGCGGGGGTGGGATACACGCTCGTGGCCTCCTCGGCGGGCCTCGCCAGCGCCACGAGCAACCCGTTCGCGGTGCTGGTGGGCGGCTCCACCCGGCTGACCTTTGTCACGCAGCCAAGCGACGTACCCGCGGGCGCGGCCATCTCCCCCGCGGTTCGAGTCGCCGTGGTGGATGCAGCCGGCAATATCGTCACCGATGCCACCGATTCAATCACCATCACGATCGGCATGAACAGCGGCGGCGGCACGCTGGCCGGGACGGTCCGTGTGGCCGCGGCCGGCGGGGTGGCCACCTTCGCCGATCTCTCGATCAACCGAGCGGCGACGGACTACACGCTGGTTGCGAGCGCTGGCGGCCTAACCGCCGCCACCAGCGAGCCGTTTGCGGTGACACCGGGCGCGGCGGCTGCGCTGGTCTTCACGCAGCAACCGACCAACGTGATTGCCGGAGCGGCGATGAGCCCGGCGGTCATCGTCATGGTGCAGGATGCGCTCGGCAATCCCGTCACCAGTTACGCCACGCCGATCTCTGTGGCGCTCGGCGCAAACCCGGGCGGCGGGACGTTGACGGGTGCCGGGGCCGTGACTCCCCTAAACGGTGTGGCGTCGTTCGGCGGGCTCAGCATCAATCGCGTGGGGACCGGGTACGCTCTGGTCGCCACGTCAGGCGGACTCAGTCGGACCAGCGAGGCGTTCGACGTTACCGCCGGCGCCGTCACCCGGCTTGCCTTCATCGTCGAGCCGTCCGATCAAGAGGCCGGTTCCGCCTTCACGCCGGCCGTTCAGGTGGCGCTGCAGGATGCCAACGGCAACACGGTCACGACGTCCGTCGCCACCGTGGACATTGCGATTGGAACCAACCCGTCCGACGGCGTCCTCTCCGGAGACGTGTCCCTGGCCGCCGTCAACGGCGTCGCCACGTTTGGCGACCTCGCCATTGATCGTGCGGGAGCGGGCTACACGCTGATTGCGAGCACCGATGGCCTCAGCGCTACAAGCGCAGGGTTTACGATTCGGCCGGCGGCGCCGGACATCATCGTATTCACGGTCCAGCCCACGAGCACCGTCGCGGGAGCAACGATCTCCCCCCCGATTCAGGTAACCGTGCGCGACGCCCTGGGCAACACGGTGGATACCGCGACCTCCTCCATCGCCCTGGCGATCGGCACCAACCCCGGCGGCGGTGTGCTGGCCGGCATCACGACGCGGCCCGCCGTGGCCGGCGTGGCCACGTTCAACGACCTGTCCATCAACGCCGCTGGCACCGGCTACACACTCACCGCGTCGGGAGCCGGGTTCGGGACCGTCAGTGCCCCGTTCAACATTGATGTGGGCACGGGGAACCGGCTGACCTTCGACCTGCAACCCAGCGATGCGGTCACGGGCGCGGCCATAAACCCGGCGATCCAGGTGGCCGTCCGCGACGCATCGGGGAACATCGTGCCCGGTGCCACCGATGCCGTGACGCTGGTCATTGCGAGCAATCCGGGTGGCGCGACGCTCTCGGGCGGTGGCCCCACCAACGCGGTGAACGGCGTGGCCACGTTCGGCAACGTGCGGCTCGACCGGGTCGGCACCGGATACGCCCTTACGGCCTTCGCTTCGGGTCTTCTGAGTGTCACCAGCAATGCGTTCGACATCACGCAAGCTGCTACGACGACCACCATCACCGCCCAGACACCGGTGCCGCCGACGGTGACTGGTCAACAGATCAGCGTGTCGTACTCCGTGACCGTGAATCCGCCGGGCAGTGGCGCCCCGTCGAGCGGCACCGTCACCGTGAGCGACGGGACAGCGGTGTGTTTCGGCACCGTTATTCCGACCGGCAGTTGCATCCTGACCCCGACCACGAGCGGGAGCAAGACGCTCACCGCCACGTTCTCTGGATCCTCCAACTTCCTGGGCAGCACGTCGGCCGGCGTTGCGCACCAGGTGAACCCGGCGGGGACGGCCACGGTCATCACGTCCGACCAGCCCGATCCATCGGCGACTGGCCAGGCGATCGCCGTCAACTTCTCGGTCAGTGTCGTGTCGCCCGGCGGCGGCGCCCCTACCGGGACCGTGATCGTGGGCGATGGGACGGACAGCTGCAACGCTACGCCCACCGCCGGCAGCTGCACGCTCGTACCCACGACGGCCGGTGCCAAGACGCTCACCGCGACGTTCGTTTCGGACAACGGGAGCTACGGGACCAGCTCGGACAACGAAGCCCATCAAGTAAACCGCGCCGCCACCACAGCTGCCGTGGGCGTAGACACCCCCGACCCGTCCGTCGTGGGCGAGCCCGTAACGGTCCCGTTCACGGTGACCTCGGCCGGAGGGACACCGACCGGAAACGTCACCGTGACCGACGGAACGGTGAGCTGCACCGGCGCGCTGACGGCCGGGGCGGGCAATTGTCAGATCGTCTTCACCACGGTTGGCGCTAAGAACCTCGCGGCACAGTACGCCGGGGACGCGAATTTCCTGCCGGACAC
>CAZVKD010000192.1:380-6201 GCA_964627675.1 uncultured Gemmatimonadaceae bacterium | reverse complement strand
ACCTGGCGAGCGGTGGCTGGGGTGGTGGGTCGAGGCGCGGGAGGCGGCCTTGATGCGCCGGACGGGCCACGTCATCGTCCCATCCACCCTCGCGCGGGAGCAAATCGCGCGGCACTACGGCCGTACGGGGGAGGTGAGCGTGGTACCCCATGGGTTCCCGCCCATCGAGCCGAGCGGCGCGTCGGTGGATGCGCTGCGCCGCCGATTCGGTCTGCCGGAAGGCGTGCTGCTGGCGCTCTACGCCGGGGACGCGCGCAAGGGGTTGGGTACGGCGCTCGCCGGACTGAGGGCGGCGCCAGGCTGGCACCTCGCGATCGCCAGCCATTCGCCTCCCGGACCGGACGCGGCGAGCCATGACGCCGAACTCGCGGGCCGGGCACATTGGCTGGGCGCCGTGCAGGACATGCGGTCTCTGTACCGGGCCGCCGATCTTCTGGTGCACCCCACAATCTGTGATTCCTTCGGGCTCGTGGTGGCGGAGGCGATGGCGTGCGGGACGCCGCCTGTGACCACACGGCAGGCTGGGATCGCCGAATTGATCCGTCACCAGCAGTCAGGCTGGATTCTCGACCAGCCCGAGCCCGGCGCGCTGGCCCGCGCCATGAACGCGCTCGCCGACGGCGCCCTTCGCCGCCGGCTGGGCGAAGGCGCATTGGCCGTGGCGGCACAGCGGACCTGGGACGCCGTCGCGGCCGAGACGCTTGCCGTCTACGAGCGGGCGGCCTCGCGATGATCGCGCGTCACGTCCTGCACGTCCACCCCGGCAATCTCTTCGGTGGCATTGAGACCATGCTGGTCAGCATCGCCCGGTGCCGCGCCACGGAGTGGAGCCACACGTTTGCGCTCTGTTACCCGGGCCGGCTGGCTGACGCGCTGGCAGCGATCGGTGCCACCGTCTGGCGGCTCTCGCCCCCGCGACTCTCGCGTCCCTGGTCGGTTCGCCGCGCCCGGCGAGATCTGGCCCGCCTCCTGGCGCGACAGGCCCCCGGCGTCGTGATGGTCCACTCGCCCTGGTCGCACGTGCTGTTTGGTCCCGTCGCGCGAGTGGCGAGGGTACCGCTGGCCTTCTGGCTTCACGGCCCCCTGTCGAGGCGGAGCTGGCTGGATCACCTGGCGGCAAGACGACCGCCCGACTTGTTGGTGGCCAACAGCCACTACACCGCCCGGGCGACGCTGGCTTCCTTCCCCGCCCTTTCACCCGGCGCTTTGGCGTCTCACGCCGCCGCTGGCGCTCCCGGCCCGACTGCCGCTCTTGCCGCGGTCCCGATCGTCCACCCCCCGCTGGAACTCCGCCAGCTCGACCGAGAGGCCACCCGTGCGGCCGTCCGCGGCTGTCTGGGCGCGGGGCCCGGGACCGCCGTCGTCTTGCAGGCGAGCCGTCTCGAAGCTTGGAAGGGGCACGCCGTGTTGCTCGAAGCGCTGGGCCGGATCGGCGCCTCCCGCGATTGGGTGTGCTGGATCGCGGGCGGCGCAGAGCGGCGCTCGGAGGCGACGTACCTGCGGTCACTGGAAGACCGCGCTCGGCGCCTGGGCATCGCTCATCGGGTGCGATTCCTCGGGCAGCGGAGCGATGTAGCGGAACTCATGGCCGCGGCCGACATCTTCTGCCAGCCCAACCAAACGCCGGAGCCCTTCGGTCTGGTGTTCGTCGAGGCGCTGGCAGCCGGCCTGCCCGTCGTCACGGCGGACATGGGAGGCGCCCGGGAGATTCTCGCCCGGGATTGCGGCATCCTGGTCAAGCCGCGGGACGCGGGCGAACTCGCCGCCGTCCTGACCTCGCTCATGGATCATCCCGAGCGACGCGCCGCGCTGTCCGCGGGAGGGATCGGGCGAGCGCAAGAGCTGTGCGATCCGCCGATGCAGCTGGGCCGGCTCGCGGAGGTACTGGAGCGCATCCGCCGTGAGCGCATTGAGTTCGCGCGACCGAGCGGGTAGCGTCTGCACGTGGCCGTAGCCCCGCTCCCACCCTACGTCGCCACGGTCGAGCTGGAAGACCGCTGGACCGACGTGTTCCGCACCGACGCCGTGGTGCACGTGGCGATCATGGCGTCCATCGTGTTCGGGACGTTTCAGGGGTATCTCAAGGACCGTATCCCCGGCTTCCTGCCGTATTCGCTGGCGGACGCCTGCTTCGTCCTCGCGGCCGCCTTCTGGTTTGCCTCCCTGGTCATCCGCCGGGAGCCCATTCGAGGGCCCGGCATCGTCCCGGCGGTGGTGCTTGGCGCCGTGCTGGTTCCTCTGCTCTACATGCTCCACCCGGGCTCGCCCGTGGTCTTGAAGGTGGCCGGGCTGCGCGCCTGGGCCGAGTTTCCCGTGGCGCTCCTGATGGCGCTCAGCATCATCCGGTCTCCCGGGCAGCTGCGGGCGTACGTGGGCCTGATCCTGGCGCTGTGCCTGATCACCGCCATCTACGGCATCCAGCAGTATCGCGCGGGACCTGAGACCGCCTTGTCCACCGAGCTGGCGCGCATCCGGCACGGCACCACCGTGTTCTACGGCCTCCGGGGGTCGGCGAGCGAGTTCCGCGCGTACTCCACGTTCACCTTCCCCGCCCCGTTCGCGCAGATGATGGTCTTCGGCATCCTGCTCGCGGCGGGCGTGGCCCTGGGCAAAACCCGACCCTGGGGACAGCGGTTCCTGGCGGCGGTGCTCATCCCCCTGTTCTTTGTCGGCATCACGGTCTCCGGCACCCGCGCCGCCGTGATCGTGCTGCTGCTCGGTCTCGTGGTCATTGCGCGCTACCGCGGCCTCGCCACCTGGCAAGTGCTGATGATCCCGCTCGGACTGCTGGGGCTCTACGGGTCGAGCCTGCTCACCGCGGGCCGGGCGTTCGAGCGGTGGCAGACCATCGTCCTGCAAGAGGGGCTGCTGTGGACCTACGTGTACGCGCCCATCACCATCGCGGCGCGCGCCCTGGATCAAGCGCCCTTCGGCCTGGGGCTGGGAAGGAGCGGCGTGGGTGTACCGTTTCAGATCGTGCAGTCGTATCGGCCGGGGTTCATTCAGGGGAGTGACGGCGACATCGGGAGAGCCGCGGTCGAGATGGGCATCGTGGGCGTGGTGCTGGTGGTCATTCTGATGGCGAGTTTGCTGCCCTACGCTGTCCGCGCGCTGCGGTCCTTGCGTGGCTCTCCCGACGAAGACGCCGCTCTGGGCGCGGGCGCGCTGGTGGTCGCGACGGGCGTGTTGCTGTTGATCGGGTCGCCGCTGTCCTCCGCGCCGCACGCCACCATCTGGTGGTTCATGCTGGGCGCGCTGCTCAAGCTCCAGGTACTCGCCGCCGGGCGGCCGGAAGCATGAGGACGGCGGTCTTGCTGGTGCCGGACCTGCCGTTGGAGCGCTGGCCCTCCATGGATCGCTACGCGTCTCGCCTGGCTCAGCATCTGGTTGCCATCGCGCCGGACCTCGACATCAAGCTCGCGGGCGAAGTGAGCGGGCCCACTGTGTCCGAGGGTTCTCCCGCCGGGTCCGCGCCGTTCGGGCCGATGTGGGGCCTGGAGTACGAACTCAGGCGATACATCGCCCGTTACGCCTGGTACCCGGCGCGACTTCGCTGGCGGAGCGCGGACGTGGTGCACGTGCTCGACCACTCCTACGCCCACATTCTGCTAGGGCGGCGGCGGGCGCGTCGCGTGGTGACGGTGCACGATCTGATGCCGGTCCTCGCCGTGGAGCGCGGGGCGACGACCGGCCGGGATCGGCTCCGCAACGCGTTGCTGCGCCGGGTGCTCCGCGGGCTCCGGGCCGCCGATGCGTGGATCGTCTCCACGGAGTGGTTGCGCGGCGAGCTGGCGGCGTGGCTGGGCAGCGACGGGGGGATCCACGTGATTCCCTACGGCATCGAGGAGGCCTTCTTCGCTCCCGTGGCCGAGTCGCGACAGGAAACGCGCCGGCGACTGGGCCTGCCTCCTTCCGCGTTCGTGGTCCTGCACGTGGGGAGCGTGGTACCGCGGAAGAACATCCCGGCAGTGATCGCCGCCGTCGCGGGGCTGCGCGCGCAGCGGCTGGACGCTTGGTTGCTGCAGCTCGGCGGCCGGTTCACGCCCGAGCAGCGCCGCGACCTGGCCGCCGCCGGGCTCGAGCCGTTCACCCGGTTTGTGCCGGAGGCCCCGGAGCGCGAGCTGCGCGCCGGATATCGAGCGGCCGACGTGCTGCTGTTCCCGTCGCACTACGAGGGGTTCGGCTTTCCGGTGCTCGAGGCCATGGCGTGCGGGACGCCCGTGGTCACCTCCGGCGCCGGCGGGCTGGCCGAGGTGGCGGGCGACGCGGCCGTGGTGGTGGGCGGTCGCGAGAGCGGGCCGTACGTGGAAGCGCTGCGGCAGATCGCCACGCGAGCCGATTGGCGGGAGCGTCTCGTCTCTCGCGGCCTGGAGCGGGCGCGGCGGTTCACCTGGCACGACGCGGCGAGGCGGACGGCGGAAGTGTACCGCGACGTCGCGGGCAGCCGGCCGTGAGCATCGGGCCCGCCGGCGGCACGCCCCCGTGACCACCGATCCCAAGCGCGCCATCCGCGTGACCGCCGTCGCCGCTTCTGCGCAGTTCGGCGGCACCGAGCGCGTGCTGCTGGACTTCGCGGCGCGGGCGTTCGAGCACGATCTCAACCTGCGGGTGCTCACGCCCCGCGAGGGACCGCTGATCGGGGTGCTGAACGAGATTGGCGTTCCGGCGGCGGTGGTGCCGGCACCGGCGAATTTGTTGCGCGGCTCGCAGCAGGTGGGACATCTGTGGTCGGTGCCCGCGGCGCTCGCGGGCCTCGCCGGCTGGAGTCGAGCGCTCGCCGCGCACCGTTACTGGGCCGACGCGGACCTCATCTACACCATCGCGTTCAAGACGCATTTCGCCGCCGCGCTCTCCCGCAGGCATCCGGTCGTCTGGCACCTGCACGAGTTCCCCCCGCAGACCACCGGAGGCGTGTGGCGCTGGCTGTCGCGCCGGTGGCCGGATGGACTGATCGCCAACAGCGCGGCGACCGCGAGGGCCTGGCGTCCGGACCTGCGGGCGAGCCGGGGCGCGAGTGACGCCGAAGGCCGCCATGCGCCGCCTTCCGGCGGTGAGCCGAGGGGCCGCCGGCTCGCGGTGAGCCGGCGAGCGACTCCCCCACCGCTCACCGTGGTCCCCAACGGCGTGGACCTCGATCGCTTCAGACCAGCCGCGCGCACCGGTTGGATTCACCAGCGACTCGACCTGCCGCGGGAACGGCGGCTCATCGGGATGCCCGCGGTGCTCGCGCGGTGGAAGGGGCAGCTCGACGTGGTCCGCGCGTTCGCCGCCGTAGCGAGGCGGATCCCCGACGTCCACCTGGTGTTCGTCGGCGGGAGCATCTATGACACGGTGGCCGAGTCCACCTTCGGCCCTCAGATGGAACGGCACATCATCGAGCGCAACCAGGAGCTGGGCGAGCGCCGAATTCACCTCATGCCGTTCCAGCCCAAGATCGAGCGGGTGTACCCCGAGTTCGATCTCGTGGTGCACTACTCGCTCCGCCCAGAGGCGTTCGGCCGCGTGATCGTCGAGTCCCTGGCGTGCGGGGTTCCGGTGATCGCGGCGGGGGAAGGCGGGCCGGTCGAGATCGTGGGACCGGCTGCCGCTGGGGGCCGGGCTGAGGCGGGTTGGCTGGCTCGGCCGCGGGATCCCTCGGCGCTCGCGGGCGTGCTCGAAGCCGCGCTCAGGCTTTCGGCGGCGGAACTCAGGGCCCTGGGCGCTCGGGGTCGCGAAATCGCCGAGGATCGGTATTCCGCGCGGCGGTTTGCGCGGGAGGTGGCGGGGGTGTTGAGGGAGGTGGTGGTGTGGGGGCGGCCCGGAAAGAGCGCCGAAGGCTGAT
>CAZVKD010000192.1:0-370 GCA_964627675.1 uncultured Gemmatimonadaceae bacterium | reverse complement strand
CAGGTCGGGTCAAGCGCTTGATTTTCAAGCACTTGCCACTGATCTTGCAGCCCGGATGAACGACTCCCACATTGACCCAACTTTGCGATACAAAGTAGATTCCCCCGCAAACGAACCGTCAGGTCGCATGGTGCGAAGAGTTTGCTTGCGCGTCACGGGCTCGGCCTCCTGGCGCACTTCCCTGTGGTTCCTCCTGTCCGCCAGCCTGGCGCTCGGAGCGGCCGCGGGGCCCGTCGGGGCCCAAGTCGTTCCGAACCCGCCGCCAGGCATGACGCCGGAGCAAGCCGCGCAGATGCTCCAACAGCGCCCGGACTTGGGCCGCCTGGTTAGGCAACGACTCCAGCAATCGGGACTCACACCGGATCAGGTC
>CAZVKD010000191.1:3513-6232 GCA_964627675.1 uncultured Gemmatimonadaceae bacterium | reverse complement strand
TCTCCCCCCGCCAACACATCTCCCAGAACTGCCACTCGTAGCGACTCGATAACACGAACAGATCAATCAGCCGCTGGCGCTTCGCAACCGTCGCCCCCTCGGCCAGCCGATTCATCTCGCCCTTGAGCCAGTCGGCCGCCTGAGCGAACTCCGGCGAGGCGTATTGGGCAACCCAGTCGGCGTACCGCTGATCCTGAGGCGGCTGACCCTTGGCCAGCGCCTGGGCGATGTACACGTATCCCCAGGCGCAAGGCAGCAGCGCGGCCACGAGGTCCGCGAGATCGCCGTCGGCGGCGGTGCGAATCAGGAAATCCGTGTAAGCCCGATTGGTAGGCCACATCTCCTGCCGCTCCAGGTCCTCGGGCGAGATCCCGAACCGCGCGGCGTACTTGCGGTGCAGCTCCATCTCGGTATTGAGCGTGAGATTGAGCACCGTGGCGTACCACGACATGGCCTCCAGCCGCTCTGCCTTGGCCACCGCCCACGCGAAGATGCGGGCGAACTCCTTGAGGTAGAGGTAATCCTGCAGCACCCAGCGCTTGAACCGCTCCACCTCGAGCGAGCCGTCCGCGATGCCCCGCACGAAGGGATGCGCGAGCTGCGCGTCCCAGATGGGCCTGGCAGTGCGGAACTGGTCGTCGGTGATCACGCGCGTCTCCTGTGCCTGTTCGGTCGAATCGGGGGCGATCGAAGACGATCGGGGGGCGATCGCCTCCGATCGCCCCAAACCGTCTGTCACGGTACTCCCGGCCACCCTTCCCCGGTCGACGCCATCTCCCAGAACGCGATCTCGTACTTCGTGGTCAGCTCGAAGTACTGAGCCATGCCAGAGCGCTCCTCGGATCCCGCGGCCGCCGCCAGCGCGTCGAGTTCCCCTTCGAGGTACGCCACGTACTGCGCGAACGCGTCGCCGGCCCAGTTCTCGACGAAGGGATACCACTTCGAGTTCCGGTCTATGCCACGCTTCACCACAAGCCACGAATCGTGGTACGCCTTCTCGGCCGCGTAGAGCACGGTGTAGGCCTCGGCGTAGGAGGCGCGGTAGGCCGTGGCGAGCAGGAACTGGATGTACGCGTGGTTGGTGAACGACGGCGGCGCGCCCCGCAGGCTCACGCCCGCCGCGGCGGCCCGCTCCTCGAAGAGCTTCAGCTCCTTCTCCAACGCGGCGATGACGCCGGCCAGCGGCTCCCAGTGCCGCCGGGGCGCGCGGGGGATGAGGGCCGCGATGAACGGGATCGCCGCCTCCACGAACAGGTAGTCCTGGCGCATCCACACCGCAAAGCGCTCGTCGGTGATCTTGCCGTCGCGCGTCTCGATGAGGAAGCGATGCGAGAGCATCCGGTCCCACAACGGCTTGAGGCGCGTCAGTTGCTCTCGGCAGAAGGACATCGAAGGCGATCCGGAAGGTCGGGGCACTTGTCCGCGGGTGAAGATAGCGGAGCGTGCCGCAGCGGGAAGATGCCCGGCGACGGTCCGGGCAGCCCGATCGCGGCTTGATCCGCGCCGCCCGCGAGCGTTTCTTTGTGCGGCCATGATCCCACTCGCCGACCTCGAATCCGCCGCCGATCTGCTGCGCGCGGTGGTGCCGCCCACCCCCCAGTACCGCTGGCCCCTCCTTGCCCAGCGCTGCGGCTGCGACGTCTGGGTCAAGCACGAGAATCACACGCCCATCGGCGCGTTCAAGGTCCGCGGAGGCCTGGTCTATCTCGACGAGCTGCGGCGCGCCCAGCCCGGCATCGCCGGCGTGATCAGCGCCACGCGCGGCAATCACGGCCAGAGCATCGGATTCGCGGCACGCCGTCTGGGCATTGCGGCCGTCCTCGTCGTGCCCCACGGCAACAGCGTGGAGAAAAACGCGGCCATGCGGGCGCTCGGCGTCGAGCTGATCGAGCAGGGCCAGGACTTCGACGAGGCGTATGCGTACGCCAGGGAACTCGCCGAGGAGCGGCGGCTCCACATGGTGCCGACGTTCCATCCGTGGCTGGTACGCGGCGTAGGCACCTATGGCCTCGAATTCCTGCGTGCCGTGCCCGACCTCGACACCGTCTACGTCCCGATCGGACAGGGATCCGGGATCTGCGGCCTGATGTCCGCGCGCGACGCGCTCAAGCGCCGCACCAAGATCGTAGGAGTCGTCTCGGAACGGCTTCCGGCGTACGCGCTCTCCTTCCAGAGCCGCGCCGCGGTCTCCACGCCGCCGGCACAAACCGTTGCCGACGGCCTTGCCTGCCGAGTGCCGGACGAGGCAGCCCTCGAGGTCATTCTCAGGGGCGTGGAGCGGATCCTGACCGTGTCCGAGGACGAGATCCGGACCGCCATGCGCCACTACTTCACGGACACGCACAACGTGGCCGAAGGGGCGGGGGCGGCCCCGCTCGCCGCACTGTTGCAGGAAAAAGAACGGATGGCGGGGAAAACAGTGGGGCTGGTCCTGTCCGGCGGCAACGTGGACCGCAACGTGTTCGCCGACGTGCTGGCGGAAGAACGGTAACCGGGAGGGCTGGCGGCCCCCGGGGCCCGCACCCCCTGCCGTTTCCCGGTTACTTGCCCACCTCCACGCTGACCGCCGGCCGGATCCATCCCTCGCCCTGCCGGAACACCACGTCCACCGGGATCTTCGCGGCGGCGAGACGGTCCAGGTCCGCGTGTAGCGCCGGCCCGATCACGCCTTTCTCGGCCAGCAGCCTGCCGGCGCCCTCGTAATCCCCGTCGCCCTGCA
>CAZVKD010000191.1:0-3503 GCA_964627675.1 uncultured Gemmatimonadaceae bacterium | reverse complement strand
GAGCGCCCGAACGGCTTCGGGGATGCGATCGAAGTGCACGCGGTAGGTACCCGTGGCGCTGTCGCGGCTGAATGCGCCCAGCTCCTGAAACACGTTGAACCGCACCATGGTGGCCTTGCCGTGCGCGCTGGAGGCCCCGAACCGCACCGCCCGGAGAATCCCCGCGAGAAACGTCACGTAGTTGTCTCGCACGTCGCCTTCGGTGATCACGCCCTGCTCGTGCAGACGCTCCACCATGTAGAGCCCGAGAACGTCCGCCTTGCCTTCCTCGAGCGGCGAGGCGTGCTCCTTGAGCGCCTGGCGCACCGTTCCGCGACCATTGATCGTTTGCTTGATCCCCAGTCCGTGCGCCACCTCATGGAACATGGTGTTGGCGAAAAAGGCGTCGAACGTGACGTGGCGGCGCTGGTCCTGGGCGATCAGGAGGTCGGCGAGCGGCACCATGATCGTCTCGAACTTCGCGCGCACCGCGTTCTTGAGCTGCAAGCGGCGGGTGCCCTTCTCTAATTGAATACGCTCATCGTTCGGCAGGTTGATGGCGATGGTCTTGGCTCCCGCGTTCGCGTCTCCCGCGTAGTACAGCACGTCGTAGGCGTTGAGGTCCCCGTCCACGCCCGGTCGCTCCCGCCGATACGCCGGGGGCACCGGAAGCCCGCGCTGAAGAGCCGGAAGGAAGGCCGCATAACGCGCCAGCCGCCGGCTCCATTCGCGGTCCTTGATCAGGACAAACGCTTCGTACGCCGCCTTGTAGCCGAACAACTGGTCCTCGTACGTCTCGATCGGCCCGATCACGATGTCAATCGCGTTGTCCTTCATGTCGAGCCAGGCGCGATCGCTCTCGGTGAAATCGTCAGACCGAAGGGCGTCCGAGCGGAGCAGCAAATACCGGCGCAGCGCGGCATCCTCGGCGAACTGCGCGGCCATCCTGACGCCCGCAGCCGCGAGCAACAGCCGCATGCCGTACACGTCGCGGTAGGGCTGGGCCACCAGGGTGCCGTCGGGCCGGCGGCGGATCAAGGTGTAATGACTGCGAAACGCCGGCGCCTGCTCGGGGTTCGTCGAGAGGAAGGCTTCGAACTCGTCCTTCGTCATGTCCGGCGGGTAGAAGTTGGCGCCTGGGGGCTTGGGGCCGGCACCTTCGATAAACGGCTGGTCGCCGCGCAGACGGTCCCACGGCCCGTAGTTGATCTCGACGTACCGCCGGAGCGAAGGGTTCTTGATCCCCGAGAGCAGCGCCACGTGATCCCCGTACGCCTGGTGCCAGAACAGGGTGTCCATCTGCGCCGCCGCCTCGATCAAGGGACCGATCATGCGGCGTTCGCGCGGCGTGAGCAGGGTGGTGTCCGCGGCGAGCTCCACCGTGGCGTATTGCGCCAGTCGCTGGTCGAGGTCGGGAGGAGCCCCGTCGCCGCAGGCCCAGAGCGCCATCGCCGCTCCCAGCGCCGTGCCTCGAGCCGGTGGGGATACGCGCCAGAATCGAATCATGAATCTCGACAACCCGGTTGACAGAACGACGGCGGGACGCCGACCTCGGCGCCCCGGAGAAGAGTGCCCAGAATCTAAATGACCGACGGCGGGGGAGCTACCGGATGCGGGCCCTTACGTCACGCTGAGCCTGCTCGCGGATGCGCAGCCGCACTTCGGCCCGAGCGCGGCGTACCTCCGCCCGGGCTCGCGCGAGTTGGGCCTCGATCTCCGGTCCGATCGCCGCGCGAGCGGCATCGCACGCCTCCCGCGTTTCGTTCCACGGCGCGCAGGCGTGATCCACCGGCGAGAGGTACAGCGGGATCGTCGCGTTTCCGTCTCCCAGGCTCACGCTGCCGAACCGAACGTTGTCCGCGGCCTCCGGCGCGCAGCTGAGCGCGTGTTTGAAGTCCTCCGGATCGAACGACGTGAGGAGCAGGTGGCATGGGTTTGCCAGGTCCGCCAATCCCTGGGGCGATCGGGGATGGACGTCGAGGCGCAACGAATCCACCGTGCCCGCGGCGTGGCGCTCGATGCGAAGCGCGCGCACCAGACCCAGGCGCTGGCCGTCAATGTAGAAGGGCACAAACCTGACCTTCAGCTCCAGCGGACCCGCGCCGTGCTCGAGGGAATCGGCGAAGGTCGCGAGGTACTGCTTCATCTCGCGTGCTCGCCGCGCCCCCGTCACCACGCCGATCCCGCCAAGCAGGATCAGCGGCGCTGCCACGCGGACCCAGAGCCTCCGCATTCTCGTCATGGGGTTCCTCCACACCTGAACTCGGCTCGCCCGAGCCCCGATCCAGCCGCAACGGAAGGTCACGGAATCGAACCGCTTGCGACCGGGAGGCGTGTCCTGTACGGTCCCCTACGGGAGCGGGGCCGGCCGGGTTTCGCCCTTCCCTCGCGGAGCACGCCGCGCCATTCTCCCCGGCCCGCACGCCAGGTCACTCGATGCACGAACGCTCGCTCCGCGTCTGGCGCTCCGCGCGTTACTACGTCGCCGGAGACCTTGGCCCGGCCACGCGGCAGATCTGGTTCGTCTGCCACGGATACGGCCAACTCGCCCGGCGGTTCCTGCGGCACTTCGAGTGGCTGGCCACGGGCGAACGGGTGGTCGTGGCGCCGGAGGCCCTGAACCGGTTCTACCTCGAGGATCCCGAAGGGGGGCATGCGAACGCGCGGGTGGGCGCCACGTGGATGACGCGGGAAGACCGCCTGGCCGAGATCGCCGACTACGTGGCCTATCTGGACGCGGTACACGACGAGGTGCTGTCGGGGGTCGGCGCACCCGTGAGGCGGACGGTGATTCTTGGCTTCTCTCAAGGGGCTGCCACCGCTTGTCGCTGGGCGCTCAGCGGGCGGGTTCGCGCGCACCAGCTGATCCTGTGGGCGGAGCGGCTTCCGCATGACCTGGACATCGCGGCCCAAGCCCCGAGGCTGCGGGAGCTCGATCTCACGGTGGTGCTCGGACAGGAGGACAAGTGGGTGACCCGCGAGGCCGTGGCCGAACAGGAAAAGGCGCTCGCTGCCCATGGCGTACCGTTCCGGGTGGTCACGTTCCCGGGAGGCCACCGGCTGGACGCCGAAACCCTGCGCAGCCTAGCGGGGGCCCAAAGCGCCCCCGGCGCCCCCTGGTGATCTGGCCGCCACGCCCGAGTGGCTATATGTTCTTCGCCATGACCCGCTCCCTCCCGCATGCGCTGGCTGCGCTCTGCCTGTGGCTGAGCGCAGCCCCGCAAGCCCTGGCGCTCCAGCATCCGGCCCCCGCTGCTCCGGTGGCGAGTCCACCGGCGCCCGCCCCCCTCTTTGCATCTCACGATCCGCTGAACCTGAAGCTGGAGGCGGATTTCAGCTCCATTTTCAAGGATCGAACGCAGGACAGCGAGTACCACCCAGGGAAGCTTACCATCCTCCCCGCCGAGGGGGCGGGGGGCGCGGGGGGCACGGGGGGCGAACCCAAGACCATTGACGTCGAAGTGAAGACCCGGGGCAACTTCCGGCTCCAGTCTCGCATCTGCGGCTTCCCGCCGCTCCGGCTC
>CAZVKD010000190.1:0-6263 GCA_964627675.1 uncultured Gemmatimonadaceae bacterium | reverse complement strand
TCATCCACCGTGAGATCTCGCCGGCCCGAGGTTCCCGAAAGCACCATGTGCTGCCGCTCGCGGACGAGCGCGCCGATGCCAATATACCAGGGCGTCCGCAGGCCCAACGGGCGACCGGTGAGCGCCACTGACCCTTGCCAACCGGTGCGCGTCCATGCGTTCCGAGCATCGAGCGTCACGCTCGCCATGATCGTGAACTCCAGCACGTTGCCCGGGGCCGCGGCGGCGTGAAGGCCGACGTATTCACCGGTGACGGAATCACCGGTGGACGTACCGAAATGCGCGCCGAGGTGGAGCGCGCGCGACGCAGCGGGACCCGTATCCCGGGTCCAGCGTGACCACAGGACGATGACGCCGCACTCCGCACCCCGCCGATTGAACTCCGGCGGAACGGTGGCCGCCCCGGCGTAGGCCTCCACCCCGTCGAGCCAGGTGCCGTCGAAATACCCGTCCACGTCCACGTCGTTGGCATTACCCGCGTAGACGCCGTCCACGAAAACGAGCGGCGGGCAGATCTGCTGCTCCGCGGCGCTCAGGCGGCGATTCACGATGACGAATTCGCGCGGGCTGGCGCCACGAAGAAAATCAGGATTCGGCACGACGTTGAATCCGCTGCTGTAGCGCAGCACATCGGACACCTCCTTGACGTCCCGGCGTTCCAGGTCTTCTCGGGTGAAGAACTCGCCGAAGCCGCCGGCGCGCCGCTCGTAGAAGGGCGCCAGGCGACTCGGGACCGGCTCGCCTCGCACGAAGACCGTGTCGAGATCGGTGGGCGTCATGGCGGACGCTCGCACGGTGATGGCCACCGTGGTGCCACCGCGAATCTCGATTGGCTCGGTCACCGTGGTTAGGTAGCCCGGCGCCTCGAATCGCACCACGTAGCGGCCGGCGCGCGGCGCCGCGAGGGAAAACGTCCCGTCCCGGGCCACCCGGATCCGAGCGATGGGGTCGCCACCCTCAGGTAGCAAGACGACCATGCCGCTCGTGACGGCCCGGTTGTTGGCCCCTTCGATTACCAGCCCCTGAACGATCTGCGCGGCCAACCGTGGGGCGACCCCGCTCCCGACACCGCCCAGGAGCATCAGGACAACCGCCGGCCGATACGTCACCACGGCACGAGTTCCCAGACGAACAAGCCAATGGTCCCGGCCACGAGAACCACGCTCAGCATGAGGATCGCGGGCCCCCGGTAGGCGCGACTCCCGAACCAGGCCGCATACGCTCCCTTGGACAACGTGTTGGCGAGCATGGCGATGGAGATCCCTCCAGCAGCGATCTGGGCAGTTACCGTTTCCTCGCTCGAGCCCGCAAGACTCAAGGTGATGGCATCCACGTCTGTCAGTCCGGAAAGCGCGGCAGTCACCGTGATACCCGGCGTGCCGAGGTAGGTGCCCGAGGCCTGAACCAGCAGCAGCACCAGCGCATACAGGGCGGTGAACTTGAGTGCTTCCGCGAGCCGGAACGGATTGGTTACCTGTGC
Organism: uncultured Gemmatimonadaceae bacterium; assembly: GCA_964627675.1. Taxonomy (GTDB): domain Bacteria; phylum Gemmatimonadota; class Gemmatimonadetes; order Gemmatimonadales; family GWC2-71-9; genus JACQHC01. Next base: position 4,783 of record CAZVKD010000190.1, on the reverse strand, counting down.
GGCTTCGGCCTGCTGCGCGCCTCGGTCCACTCGGCGCGCGACCAGCGCAACGACCACCGCGCCGGCCACAAGCACCGTCGCGATCTCCGGACCCACCACCGGCAACAGCGTGGGTTGAACGACGGCGCACAGGACGGCGATTCGCACCAGCATCACCAGCGACGCAAGCCCCGTGGCCACGGCCAGGGCCGTGGCGTGGGGCGACGTACGGGACCGGGTGGCGAACGCCACGGTTACCGCGGTGGACGAAACCAGCCCACCCAACAACCCGCTGAGATAGAGCCCGCGAGCGCCACCCAGCAGCCGCATGGCGACAAACGCCACGAACGACAACCCGCACACCAGCACCACCATGAACCACAGGCGGCGCGGGTTCCACACCCCCCAGGGTCCGTAGGGTGCATCGGGGAGAATCGGGAGCACGATGACGGTAATCACGGCCAGTCCGAGCACCGCGCTCAGCTCGTCGCGCGACAGGGCCCGGGAGAAGGCCTCCAGGCGTTCCTTGGTGGCGAGCAACCCCACCACGCCGATGCCCACCGCGCCGCCGACCACGAGTGCGCCCACGCCGGCCATCACACCGATCCAGTAGGTGGCCAGCGCGGCGACCTCGGTGGTCGTCCCCGGATCGCTCCCGCTGGTGCGCAGGTACGACGCGACAGCGAGCCCGGCCACGCCGGCGAATCCCACGATGACCGCGGCCCCGACTCCTCCGCTCACGAGGGCGATGCCCGCCCCCAGCAGCGCGATCAGCGGGAAGGTTCGTACGCCGGCAAACTGCCGCTCGCCCGCCGCGGCGGCGCTGCGCTCCCGCTCGGCCCCGATCAAACCACCCATGAGGAGCGCGGCCAGGAGCCGCAGCAACGCCTCCACCGGCGCCGGAAACTCCATGGGGGCGATCAAAAGGCGCGGTACGCCAGGCCGACAAACACGCTAGTTTGAGCGGACGACAGACGAAGGGCGTCCAGGATCTGAACCTCGACGTAGGGCTGCCAGGTCCCAGCGGGAAGCAACAATCCGGTGACGAAAATGTGGTGCTGCTCGTCGGTCGTGTTGCTCCCCGCCGGGCCCGCGATGCTCTGGCCGGTAAGTTGTACATGGCTGATGCCCAGGCCGACGTACCAGGGAGATTCGCGGCCGAGGGGGCGAGCGCGCAGGGCCAGGACCAGCTGCCACCCCGACGGTGCCGGTTCCTCGCCGGGATCCGGAATGCCGGGAAAGACATTCACGCCCGGGTAGAACTCCACGGCGCCTCTGATGGTGTACGACAGCGCGAGGCCAACCCGGCCTTCCCGGACGCCGTCCGCTCCCAGGCGCACGCCGGCGTGCGTGGCCAGGGCAAGATGTCTGATGACTCTCGTCGTGTCAGGTGCGCTCATCCGACTCCAGAGGGACACGACACCGCAGGTGGACGGGGCGCCGCGCACGGGCGCCGTGGGGGCTCGCAGTTCCGGCGGGATGGGCTCACCGCCGCGATATACCTCGATCGCCTCGGTGCCGTCGAGCGGGAGGAGCATGTCCACGTCCACTTCCCCGAAGCGACCGGCGTAGGCGCCGTTCAGGAACAGCGCTGCCGGACAAAACCCGCGACCAGTGCGCGCCCGCTGGCCGAAGCGTTGGCCGGTCCCGTCGCCGGGATCGCCCAGAATGTCGAAGACATTCATGCGGCGGACCAGGCCGCTCACGTCGGACGCCCCGGTCTTCTCGATCTCGGCCCGCGTCATGAACCGTCCGAGGCCGAACTCCCGGCGGCGATAGAACGGAGCGATGTACGCGGCAATCGGACGCCCTTCCACGATCAACGTGTCGAGCAACTCGGGCGCCACCGCCGTAAGTTGCAGCGAATACTCCAGCGTTTGGCCGGCGGCCAGCTCGAGCGGCGGCGACACGAGCGAGCGATAGCCCGGCACCAGGAACCGGAGCCGGTAGGTCCCGGGGGTTGGAGCGACCACACCGTACCGCCCCTCGGCGTCGCTCTCGACGCGTGCCACCACGGCGCCACCCTGGTCCAGCAGCTGCACCAGGGTGCCGGCCACCGGCTGACCGGTCCGCTGCGACGTGACCGTGCCACCCATGGTCTGGGCCGTCGCCTGCGACGCGGCGAGGGCGATCCCAAGGACCACCGAGAGCGCCGTCCTCACCGGCCACCCGTGGCATCGGCGGGAGCGCTCCGCCCACCAAGCCGTCTCATGGAGCGGGAGGCGTCCGGCCCGCGTACATTGTCATCGCCATGGCCGACCACGCCTTCATGCAGCTGGCTATCGCGCGCACCCGCGAGGGAATCGCGCGCGGTCAGACGCCGTTCGGCGCCTGCATCGTGCGCGAGGGCGCGGTGGTCAGCTGCGAGCACAACGGCGTCTGGGCCACCACCGACATCACCGCCCACGCCGAGATGCGCGCCATCCGAGAGGCGTGCCGCAGGCTCGGCACCGTGGACCTGTCGGGCTGCGTGATCTACTCCACGTGCGAGCCCTGTCCCATGTGCTTCACCGCGATCCACTGGGCCCGGATCGGCCGCATCGTGTTCGGGGCCGGGATCGCGGACGCCCAGGCGGCGGGCTTTTCCGAGCTCACGATTGACAACAGGACGATGAAGCAGCTGGGCGGGAGTCCGGTCGAAATCCAGGGAGGGCTCCTGCGCGACGACTGCCTCGCGCTGTTCCACGAATGGGGCAAGCGCCCGGACCACCACCCGTACTGACACCGGAGAACCCGCTGCCGCGCCCCGCCGGCGGCACAGTGAAGGAACGTCGTTAAGCTACGTTTGCGCCGACCGCGGCACCAGCGTAAACTCGCCGCACTACCCTGGCTCACCGCTGCTCACGAGGCGTTGGTCATGCGAATGTCGTCACTCGCCGTTCTCTTGGTCGCCGCCGTGTCCACCCGGGCGCCGGCCCAACAGCTCCCGATTCTCGACGCGGATCGCGTGCGCCTGATCACACAGGAGGTCTCCGGCGACGCGGCCTACGAGCACATCCGCTTCATGACGCAGTTTCACCGCCCGCGGGCCGGCGCCGACGGACTGTGGCGGGTGGCAGAGTATTACGAGCAGAAGGCCCGGGAATACGGCCTCGCGGACGCGCGACTGATGCGACAACCATCCACCACGCGCCCCTGGAACGCCCGCTCGGCGGAGCTGTGGATCGTGGACCCCGCCGCCGAGCGGCTCGCGTCGTACATCCAGTCGCAGCTCCACCTGGCCGACAACAGCCGGGCCGCGAACGTCACCGCGGAGTTGATAGACGTGGGCGCCGGCGTGGCCGAACGCGACTACGCGGGCAAGGACGTGAGCGGCAAGATCGTGCTGGCCTACGGCGCGGTGAACACGGTGATGCGGGAGGCCGTACGGCGTGGCGCGCAGGGCGTGGTGTGGTATCCCGATCCGTGGGTCGAACGCAGCTTCGGCTATCCCGACCAATTGCGCTGGACCACCGTCAGCTCGGTTCCGATTGAGGGAGTCGAACCCACGTTCGCCTTCGTGTTGTCCATGCGTCAGGGGGTCGTGCTGCGCAATCGCCTGGCCCAGGCCCGGCAACCGATCCGCGTTCGCGCGACGGTGGAGGCCGGGTTCACGTCCGACCAGGGCGCCGAGCCGTGGCAGGTCATGGTCGAGGCGGTCATCCGGGGCAGCGAGCCCGACCTGGCGCAGGACGTGCTCATGACCGGACATCTCCAGGAGGAAGAGTTTTCCGCCAATGACGACGCCTCGGGCTCGGCCAGCACGCTGGAAGTGGCACGCGCCCTCAACCAGTTGATCAGCGACGGCCGCCTGCCTCGCCCCAGGCGGAGCCTGCGGTTCTGGTGGGTCACCGAAATCTCGAGCGAGCGGCAGTACTTCGCGGACCATCCAGACGCGCACCGCCGCCTGTGGGTGAACATCAATCAGGACATGGTGGGGGCCGATCAGAGTCAGGATGTGCTGCGCACGCAGAACATCACGCGGGTGCCGGCCACGCGGTTTCACTTTTTGAACGACGTTGCCGAAGCGGTGATCGAGTACTTGGTGGCGGCGAACAACGACGAGTTGGCGGTGGGCCAGAGCGGCGTGGGGCGGGCCGCGCCGCACTACGCCCGGCTGGGCAGCCGGCACCGGTACAACGCCAAGACGATCTTTTTCCACAACAACACGGACCACATGACGTTCAACGAGGCGCCGATCGGTGTGCCCGCCATCACGTTCACCAACTGGCCCGACAACTACATCCACTCCACGGACGACGACCTCTGGAACATTGATCGCACCCAGCTGGGGCGAAATGCGGCCGCCGCGGCCCTCATCGCCTACGTCATGGCCTCGGCCGACGCCGCGGCGATTGGGCGCCTCGCCGCGGAAACCTCGGGTCGGGGCGCGGAACGGATGGGGCGGAATCTGCGACTCGGCCTCTCGTGGATCAGCGGCGAGAGCGACAAGGCTGCGGCGTACCATCGCGCCACCGAGCAAGTGGGCTACGCGGCCGCGCGGGAGCGTCTCGCGGTGGGATCCCTGGCCGGCGCCGGCGCGCCTGGCCCCTTCGTCGCCACGCTGCTCGACGCGATCGCGCAGCGCGAGGCCGTGGCCATGCGGGAGATCGCATCGCATTACCGGAGCGTCTCGGGGCGGACGGCGCTGCCGGCGGCGCCGCCGCGCTCCGACGCCGAGACACGATTGGCGGCGCTCCGACCAGCGCTTGCCGGCGGCCCTCGGGAGTTCCTGGCCGGCAGAGGGCAGGTCGAGGGTGTGAGCGGCCTGCACGGCCTGATGGCCTTCGAGACCCTCAACGCCGTGAACGGCCAGCGCTCAGGG
>CAZVKD010000189.1:0-6305 GCA_964627675.1 uncultured Gemmatimonadaceae bacterium | reverse complement strand
GCGAGCGTCGAGCCGCCGACGAGGAGCGCGGCGGGCACCGTCGCGCCATCGCGCCACTCGCTCGTCATTCGCGACCAGGGTATCCGCGGCGTTGAGCCAGGTATACGTGGCTGGCCGGTACTCCGGGCCCCACGAGTACGGGGCCTGCTGGCCGCCCTGGCCCGCTCCCCCCTGGCCACCGCCGAAGGGGAACTGCGGCCGCTGATCGTCCGGCAGCCGCAGCGCCTGCGGCAATCCCACCGTGGTGAGCGCGTCCACCAGGCCCGGGTACACGGTCAGCCCGGCGCCCTCGACGACCCACGCCCCCGCCGGCACCGCGACGGTGGGCCCCATCGCCGAAATGAGACCGTCCTTCATGACGATCGTCCCACGCTCCAGGACGCGGCCGGGGGCCGCGACGATCCGAGCGCCGGTAATCGCGAAATGCGACGGCGGCGGAAGCGCCGGGGCCGCCGATTGCGCGGCCAGCTCGCCGGCGCATGCCGCTGCTAGAGCGACTCCGACGAAGCGCCGCGGACGCGCGATGAACGTTACAGCCTGCATCGTCTACCTCCGGGGGAAGCAACGGACGGGTGAGCGGCATAACCATACCGAACTCACCTTAACATGGCTACGTGGAAACGGGGTCGGTTGTTGTTGCTCCGCTCATCTTGGTATCGGGTACAACGTGAAGTCCAGCGTCAACGCCGGCGAACCGCAGTCGGCGTCGGTGTATCGCGTGTAGGCAGTGGCAAACGTCGGCGCATCTACCGAAATGGCGAGCCCCTCACAGGAGATCTCGCGCAGCCTGAGCGTGCGCTGCGTGACGTACTGCCCGGAGGCGTTCGTCCGCACCACCGTCTCTCCGCCGCCCAGCGAGACCGGCCACTGCACCGTCACCGTCGCCCCGGGAATGGGAGTCCGCAACCCGAGCGATCGCACGGTCCCCTGGACGTGGATGGTTCTGGCCGGGGTCTCGGCGCACCCCGAACCGAGCGCCGCAACGACGAATGACATCGCGGCAGCGACGCGGCGCAGGGACACGGCGGCAACGTTGGCAGGGGTCACAATAGCGCGGTCCTCCGGGCGCGTAAGATAGCGCGGCTGGCGCCGCGGGCCACACCTCAGCGCACCCACACGGTCTTCACGTTCACGAATTCCCGTATGCCGAAGCAGGACAGCTCTCGGCCGTAGCCGGATTCCTTGACACCGCCGAACGGCAGGCGGGGGTCCGACCTGACGAACGCGTTCACGAAGCACGACCCGGCGGCAAGCTCCTCAGTGGCAATCCGCGCGCCGCGCGCGACATCGCGCGTGAAGACCGCAGCGCCCAGGCCGAAGGGGGAGTCATTGGCGATCCGAATGGCGTCAGGCTCGTCCCGAGCCTCGATGATCGCGGCGGCGGGACCGAACAACTCTTCGTCGTACGCCGGCATTCCCTTGGCGACCCCCGCGAGCACGGTGGGCGGGTAGTAGGCGCCATCACCTTTGGGCCGCCGGCCGCCCAGCAGCAGGCGCGCCCCCCGGGACTCGCTGCGGGTCACCTGCCGATGCAGGTGGTCGCGCAGGTCCCGGCGCGCCAGCGGCCCGAGCTCTACGCCGGCCTCCAGCGGGTCGCCCATTCGCTTCCCGCGCATCAATTCCACGAAGCGCTCGGTGAACTCGGCCACCAGAGGCCGCACCACGATGAACCGTTTGGCCGCGATACAACTCTGCCCGGCATTGATCAACCGCGATGCCACACAGGTCTCCACGGCGAGGTCGAGATCCGCGTCCTCCAAGACCACGTAAGGATCGCTGCCTCCAAGCTCCAGCACCGTCTTCTTCACCACGGCCCCCGCCTGCGCCGCCACGGCCTTCCCCGCCGGCGTACTCCCCGTGAGCATCACCGCCCTCACGGCCGCGTGCTCGATGATCGCCTTCACGCGCGCCGAGCCGACGATCAGGGTCCGAAACAGATGCGGGGGGAATCCGGCGTCCCGGAACACCTCCTCGATCGCCAGCGCACATCCTGAGACGTTGGAGGCGTGCTTGAGCACGGCCGCGTTCCCGGCCATCAGGGCCGGGGCCGCGAAGCGAAAGACCTGCCAGAACGGGAAGTTCCACGGCATGATGGCGAGCACCACCCCGAGCGGCTCGAACGCCACGAAGCTCTTCGTGGCATCCGTCGGGACGGCTTCGGGTGCCAAGAACCGCTCGGCGTGCTCGGCGTAGTAGTCGCACGCCCAGGCGCATTTCTCGACCTCCGCTTTCCCTTGCGCCAGGGGCTTCCCCATCTCGGTCGCCATCAGGTCGGCGTACGCCTGGGACCGATCCCGCAGGATGGCTGCGGCGCGGCGCATGAGACCGGCGCGCCGTCCAAAATCCACTCGGCGCCAGTCCTCGAACGCCGCCCCGACCTGTGCCAGGGCGCGCGAAACCTGGGACCCAGAACTCTCGCGATAACGCGCCACCAAGCGGCCCGTCGCGGGATTGACCGACGCGACGCTGCGGCTGGAGGCAGCAGACGGCCTGCGGTTTGACACGGGTGGTCCTCCTGCTCAGCGGATGGAATCGTTGGGCCGGCGACATCCGATGCCACGGCCTCGGCTCCAACAGTAGTTTATGCCAACGCCGGCCCGGGATATCGCCCATCTCGCAGCGGACCTCCCTCGCTCTCACCATCCAGTTCCTCGGCGCGGCCGGGACGGTAACGGGGTCCAAACATCTGGTCCGCGCCGGGCGGCGAACCGTGCTCCTCGACTGCGGCCTGTTTCAGGGCCTCAAGGCGCTGCGCGAACGCAACTGGGCTCCGCCGCCGTTCAGTCCGCAAGCACTCGACGCCGTCGTGCTCAGTCATGCCCACCTCGATCACGCGGGCTACCTCCCGCTGATTGTGAGGCAGGGATACCGCGGGCCCGTTTTCTGCACCTCCGCCACCGCCGATCTGCTCGCGGTCATGCTGCCCGACTCGGCCGCGTTGATGGAAGAGGACGCCGAACGCGCCAACCACTTCAGGTACTCGAAGCACTCCCCGGCACTGCCGCTGTACACCAGAGAGGACGCGCAGACCACGCTGAAGCTCCTCCAGCCCCGGCGCTACGGCCGCGCGTTTGCCGCCGCGGACGGCGTCAGGGCGTTGTTCCGCCCGGCCGGACACATCCTGGGCTCAGCCACGATCGAACTGCAACTCCACCGCAATGGCGGCGCCCGCCGAATCGTCTTCTCCGGCGATCTGGGCCGATGGGATCGCCCCATCATTCGCGACCCCGCCGGCGTGCCACACGCGGACCTTCTCGTGATGGAGAGCACGTACGGCGATCGCACCCACGAACCCGACGTAGCCGGTCCGCTCGCCGATCTCTTGCGCGACGCGGCGAAACACGGTCGTGCCATTCTCATCCCGGCGTTTGCGCTCGGTCGAACGCAGGAGATCCTCTGGTGGATCCGACGGCTCGAGGATGACGGGAAGATCCCCGCGCTCCCGGTCTACCTCGACAGTCCGCTTGCGGTGGACGTGACCGCGATCTATGTCCGGCACCCGGAGGAGCACGACCTGGACACGCGGGAGCTGGCCCTGGAGGGCCGGAGCCCGTTCCGCACCAAGCGCATCTACCTGGCGAGGACGCCGGACGAATCGAAGGCGCTGAACAGGCTCGAGGGTCCGCTCATCATTATCGCCGGCAGCGGCATGGCCACCGGCGGGCGGATCCTCCACCATCTGCGGCTACGCCTGCCCGAAGCACGCACCCTGGTCCTCTTACCGGGCTTCCAGGCAGACGGGACGCGTGGCCGGCTGCTGCAAGACGGCGCCCGCAACATCAGGATTCACGGCACCACGGTCACCGTGCGGGCGACGATCGAAGCCCTGCATGGCCTCTCGGCACACGCGGACCGAGACGACCTCGTTCGATGGTTGTCCGGCTTTCGCAGGTCGCCGGGAAGGATCTTCCTGGTGCACGGCGAACCCGGACCGGCGGCAGCCCTGCAGACGACCATTCGCCATCGCCTGGGCTGGAGCGCGGAGGTGGCCAGAGACGGGCGGACCGTGGAGCTGGAACCGTAGCGCCCTCTCACTTCGACTTCGTGATGGAACGAATGGGCCGATCGTACCGGAAATAGTCCCACGCCCACTCGATCAGCACCACGATCCGGTTCCGGAAGCCGATGATGAAGTACAGGTGTACCACCAGCCACATCACCCAGCCGATGAATCCCTTGAACCGTAACCGCCCGAGCTGCGCGACGGCTGCGTGCCGCCCAATCGTGGCCATGATGCCTTTGTCCACGTACCGAAACGCCTGCGGCGGCCGCCGGTCGAGTGCGCCCAGGATTGTCCGCGCGACGCAGCGACCTTCCTGCATCGCGGGCGCCGAGAGCATCGGCATCTCCCCGCCTTGATAGGGAACCGCGGCAAGATCCCCGATGGCGAACACGCGATCGTGGCCCGCCGCCCGCAGGTATTCATCCACCCTCACGCGACCGCTTGGCGTCGTTGGGAGGCCCAGGACCTTGGCGAGACCGCTGGGCTGGACACCGGCGGCCCAGACCAGGGTCTTGGCCTCCAGCTGATCGCCATCGGACAGGGTGATCCGCTCGCCGCTCACCCCGGCCAGGCGGACTCCCAGGCGGACCTCGATTCTGCGGCGCCGGAGCCTGAGCCGGGCATCCTCCCCCAGCGGCCTCGGGAATGCGGGAAGGACCTGATCGCGCCCCTCGACGAGCACCACCCTCACCTGGCGCATATCAAGCTCAGGGAAGTCCTTCACCAGCACGAGGCGAATCAGCTCGGACAACGCGCCGGCGTACTCCACACCCGTGGGCCCTGCACCCACGACCACAAACGTGAGCCACGGGCGCCGCGCCGCAGGATCATGCTCCCGGGCGGCGGCTTCGAAGCAGAGGAGCACGTGGTTTCGCAGTTCCAGCGCTTCGGGCAAGTCCTTGAGTCCGTGCGCCGCCTGTTCCGCGGCGGCCATACCGAAGAAGTTCGTCGTGCTCCCCGTCGCGAGCACCAGGTAGTCATAGGGAACGCGCTCCCCCCGGCCCGTCCCGGTCGCGAGCCGGTCCCCGTCTTCCGACATGGCCAGTACCACGGCCTCCCGGCGCTCAAAATCCACCCGGACCACCTCACCCAGCATCACGCGCACGTTCTTTGCCCGCCGGAACACGGCGCGGATGGGATACGCGATGTCCGACGGATTGAGCAGCGAGCTCGCAACCTGATACAGCAGGGGCGTGAACAGGTGGTAGTTGTGCCGGTCAATGACGAGGACGTCCACCGGTTGATCAGCCAGGCTTCGGGCGCAGGCCAGGCCGCCGAAGCCGGCGCCGATGATCACGACGCGCGGGCGCGGACGGGGATCTGACATGGCGACAACCTAGGCGGAGTCGCCGCGACGGACCACCCCTCACCGGCGCGCAGGTCCGGTAACTCGCCGAATCTGGCTGAAGCGAAGTCCGCGCTCCGTTGGGCGCGGTTTCACCGTCCGCTGGGTCACCAGTGCAGGCTTGCACGGGCTCGAAGCCTCAACAAACGACGGGCGCACCGCGTAATATTCCCCAGTCCCTCACAGGAGCCCCTCCGTGCCATCGAAGTTCGAGGAACTCTCCGTCCGTCTGCAGCCAATCGGCCACAACGCGCTCCGGATCGTGGCGGGGCTGGCGTTCATGACGCACGGCGGCCCGAAGCTCTTCGGCTGGTTCAGCGAGCGAGAAGCGTTGGCCCCGTTGTTCCCCATCGGGGGGTTCTTGGAACATTTCTGGCCGGTGGGCCTGGCGGGGTTGCTGGAGTTCTTCGGCGGCCTGTTGCTGTCGGCCGGGGTGTTCACCCGCGCCATCGCGTTCATCGTGTGCGGCGAGATGGCTGTCGTGTACTTCTGGCGGCACTTCCAGTTCGGCGAGGGCTCGTTGTGGTGGTGGGCGAACCGCGGTGAAACCGCGATGCTGTTCTGCTTCATCTGGCTGTTCATCTGGACGGCCGGCCCCGGGAGTTTTTCGGTTGATGCGTGGTTGAAGAAGCGGAAGGCGACATCCTGAGGGCGGCGTGACGCCGGGCGATGAAGCGGCGCCGGCGCCGCAGCCTGCACCGCCCGCTCGCCCTTCATCCTCGGTCAGTGACGGCCGTGTGCGCCCGCTTCCGGCGCGTCGTCCATCCGCCTCAATTCCGCCGCGAGCACCGCCTTGATCGCCCCGATTTGCAGCGGGCCGGCGAATCCGATCCACCGCTGCACGATGCGGCCGCCCGCGTCCACCAGGACCGTCATGGGCAGCCCGAGGTAGCGATACCGCTCGCGCAACCGGCCGCGACCAAGCAGCACGGGGAAGTCGAAGCCGAACGCCCTTAC
>CAZVKD010000188.1:0-6323 GCA_964627675.1 uncultured Gemmatimonadaceae bacterium | reverse complement strand
TCATCGGAACGCTTATGGTCGTGGCCATCGTGCGCGAGCTGGGCCCGCTGCTCACGGCGCTGGTCGTCGCCGGGCGCTCCGGCACCGCCATCGCCGCCGAGCTGGCCACGAACAAAGTCGGCGGAGAGGTGGACGCGCTGGAGGGCATGGGCATTGATCCCCTGCACTATCTCGTATTGCCCAGATTGGGGGCCGCCGTCGTCTCGGTGTTCTGTCTGATCGTGGTGTTCGACGCCGTGTCCATCGCCGCGGGCCTGGTGGCGGCGACCGCCAACGGGATGAGCCCGGACCGCTATTTCGACATCGTGCTGCGCTCGCTCGCCTTCGGTGACGCCGCCGTCTCGATCGGCAAGGGCCTGGCCTTCGGCGCCATCATCGGCACCCTGCCGTCGTTCCATGGCCTCCGCGTGCGACGAGCATCCACCGAGGTTCCCATCGCGGCCGGGCGGGCCGTGGTGGGCAGTATTGTCGCGATCTTTCTGTGTTCGGCGCTCTTCGTGGCGACCTTGTGAGCATGCCCGGCGCGTTACTGGTGTTCGAGGCGGTCCAGCTCGCGGGCGGCGCCCTGTGCGACCTCTCGGTGCCGCCAAACCACGCCGTGGCGGTCTCCGGCCCGGAAGATTCCGGCGTCGGCAGCCTGGCGCGCGTCGCCCTTGGCCTGGAGCGACCGCCGCGCGGTCGGGCCCGGGTCCTGGACACGGAAATCGCCGGGTTGCCGCGCGCCGCGGCGCTCGCCTTCCGCCGCCGAGTGGGATACCTTCCCGCGGGCGATGGGTTGCTCCAGAACCTGACCCTGCAAGACAACATCGCCCTGCCGTTGCGCTTCGGGACGGGACTGGACGAGCACGCCATTGAGGGACGGATCCGCATCATCCTCACCATGATGCACCTCACCGCCGTCAGCGGCCTGCGCCCGGCCCAGGTGAACGAGGAGCAGCGCCGGCGGGCGGCGCTCGCTCGCGCCGTGGTGTTCGACCCCGCACTGGTGCTCCTGGAGCAGCCCTTCGACGGGCTCACCGACCGCGCCGCAGCCGAGTTGCTCGAGGTCGCTCGCGGCGGAGTGACGGCCGGGGGGTCCCGCCGCACTGTATTCATCACCGGGCAGGACTTGCCCCATGTGTTGCGGGCGCGCGTGGACGCGCGCTACCGCGTGGCGGGAGCCAGATTCCTGCGGGAGGCATAGGGTCATCAGCGGAAATCACCAACGCCGGGACTTACTGACCGGTTTGTTCGTGCTGGTGGTTCTCGGGACCGTGGTCGGCGTGCTGGTGGTGACGAGCGGCGTGCTGGTGGCGCGCCAGGACCTCTACATGCGAGCCTCCACGGCGCTGGACCTGACGCAGGACACCAGAGTCCTGCTTCAGGGGCTCGACATTGGACGGATCCGGCAGGTCAATGCCGTGGTGGACTCGGCGACCGGCAGTTTGTCGTTCGTGGCGCGGCTCTCCATCATGGAGCGATATCCGGACGGCGCCCCGGTGGCCCTGCCCCGCGGGACGCGCGCCGTCATCGAACAGATCAACCCCATCGCCGCTCCGGTGGTGCAGCTGCTCGTGCCCGACGGGGCCCCGCCCGGCGGCTATCTGACGCCCGAGGATACGTTGATCTCCGAGCGGCGCACCACCACCATGGACGCGCTGGGCCGCGTGGCGAACGACTTGAGCCAGGAACTCGCGCGGACCCTGGAAGCCACGCGCGAGCTGGCCGAGCGCGGCGAGCGCACCGCGCTGGAAGCCCACCGGTTGATCGTCACGTCCGCCCCGGTGGTCACCCAGGCGCTCGAACGGCTCTCCGGCAGCCTGGATCGCGCCGAGCGGGTCCTGGCCCAGATCGAGCCACGCATCGTGCCGCTGAATGACAGCGTGCTGGCCGCGCTGGCGGACGCGCGAGCCATCCTCCGCCGGCTGGACCGGGCCGCGACCAACGCGGAGGCCATGACCGACGAGAGCCGCCCCGCCATCGCCGAGTTGATTCAGCACCTCCACCAGTCGGCGGCCATGCTCGAGCACTTCACGGAGCAAGTGAGCCGTCGCCCAACGCGGCTCATCACCGGCGTCAAGCCGCCGAGGGACACCGTCCCGTCGCCCCGATGAAACTCCTGTTGCTGCACTCCCGCTCGTTCGATCGCGCGCCCATCGCGCCCCTGCTGGACGCCGAAGACATCGGAACGCGCCAGGTGCACGGCGCGGCCGAGCTGAAGGTCGCCGACGTCCGCACCGCGTTCATTCTGGACCCGAGCAGCCGCGCGGAGTTCACGGCGGCGGCGCTGCGCGGTTTTGTGGACGCGGGCGGGGCGGTGGTGGCGCTGGGCGTTCCCGGAGAGACGGACGTACCGGAAGACCTGCAGGACGTCGTGGCCGCGTACGTTCCCAGTCCGCCGGGCGTGCGGCAACTGCTCGTGGCCCTGCGCTCGGCCTACCGCGAAGCGGCGGCCCGGGCCGAAGCCCAGCGGGCCCGCCAAGAAGCGGCGGCCCGTTCGCGCGAACTCGGGGAGCTCACGCGCATCGGGATCGCGCTCTCCACCGAGCGAGACTACAACACCCTGCTCGATCTCATCCTGTCCCAGGCGCGCCAGGTCACCGGCTCGGATGCGGGCAGCCTCTACCTGGTGGAGACGCTCGAGAACGAGAAGAAGCGGCTCCGGTTCAAGCTCTCGCAGAACCACTCGCGTCCGGAAATCCCCCTGGTCGAGTTCACCATCCCGATCGATCACGCCAGCATCGCCGGATACGTGGCCTCGACGGGCGAGCCCCTGGTCATTGACGACGCCTACTTCCTGCCCCCGGACGTCGAGTTCACGTTCAACCGATCGCTGGACCAGAAACACGGCTACCGCACCAAGTCCATGATGACGATCCCCATGAAGGATCACAAGGACGCGGTGATCGGCGTGCTGCAACTCATCAACCGCAAACGGGACTTCAGCGCCAAGCTGGCCACGCCGTCGGACGTGGACCTCCAGGTCATTCCCTACACCCGGCGCACCGTCGAGCTGGTGACGTCCCTCGCGGGCCAGGCCGCAGTGTCCATCGAGAACAGCCAGCTGTACGAGAGTATCGAGCGGTTGTTCGAGGGCTTCGTCACGGCGGCCGTGACCGCGATCGAGCAGCGCGACCCGACCACGTTCGGTCATTCCGGCCGGGTCGCCGCGATGACCGTGGGGCTGGCCGAAGCCGTGGACCGCACCGACGCCGGACCGTACCGCGGCGTCCAGTTCACGCGCGAGCAGATCCGCCAGATCCGCTACGCCGGCTTGCTGCACGATTTCGGCAAGGTCGGCGTCCGCGAGCAGGTGCTGGTCAAGGCCAAGAAACTGTACCCGCCGGACCTCGCGCTCATCAAGCAGCGCTATGCGTTCATCCGACGCACGGCCGAGGCCGAATTCCAGGAGCAACGGGCGGCGTATCTCGAGAAGTGCGGCCAGGAGGGCTACCACGAGTTCTTGCGCCAGCTCACGGCGGCGCACGAAAGCCGACTGAGGGAACTCGACCGATTCATGCAACTGATCGTCGAGTCCAACGAACCCACCGTCCTGCCCGAGGGCAACTTCGAGGAGCTCCTGCGCTACGCCGGGGTGTACTACGCCGACCTCGAGGGCAAACAGCTGCCGTATCTCACGGATGACGAAGTGCGATTCCTGTCGATTCGGAAGGGAAGCCTGGACGACAGCGAGCGGCTGGAGATCGAGAGCCACGTGACCCACACTTATCGCTTTCTGATGCAGATCCCCTGGACCAAGGAACTGGAGGACATCCCGCAGATCGCCTACGGGCACCACGAGAAGCTCGACGGCAGCGGTTACCCCAGACGGGTCCGCGGCGATGGGATCCCCATCCAGACCCGCATGATGACGATCGCCGACATCTTCGACGCGTTGACGGCCTCGGATCGGCCCTACAAACGGGCCGTGCCGCTGCCCCGCGCCCTGGACATCATGGCGAGCGAAGTGAAGGCCGGGATGCTCGATCCCGACCTGTTCGCCCTGTTCACCCAAGCCAGGGTGTTCGAGCGGCCGACCGAGTCCTGAAACGGCGCCGGGCACGGCCGCGCCGCCCTGTGTAGCTTTCAGGGGCGCTTCACCCCGGGTTAACCCCCGCGCGCCGAAGGTTATCCACAAGTCACACTTGGAGTTACCGATGCCCCGGGTCACCATTCCCGCTCAGCGCGTCTTCCCGGTCCTTCGCGAGAACGTTCTGGTGGACGGATTCCATATCGTGATTGACCTGGAGCGCTCCCACGACAGCTACATGGTGGACGCGTTGGAGGGACGGGAGTACCTCGACTGCTACAGCTTCTTCTCCACGCTCCCGCTGGGCCACAACCACCCGAAGCTGGCCGACGACGGATTCCGGCACTCCCTCATGGTGGCGGCGCTGACCAACCCGGCCAACAGCGACGTGTACTCGCCCGAGTATGCCGCCTTCGTGGAGACGTTCCGCCGCCACGCGGTCCCCGCGCCCTTCCGCCATCTGTTCTTCGTGGCGGGCGGCAGCCCGGCCGTGGAGAACGCCATGAAGGCGGCGTTCGACTGGAAGGCGCAACGGAATCGCTCGCGTGGCATCGTCGGCGGGGCGGACAAGATCCTCCATTTCCGCGATGCGTTCCACGGGCGAACCGGGTACGCGCTGTCCACCACCAACACCGACCCCCTCAAGACGGCAGACTTCCCCAAGTTCGACTGGCCCCGCATTTCGAATCCCGCGATCCACTTCCCGATGGACGACAACGCGGTGGCGGAGGCGGAGCGCCGCGCGTGTGACGAGATCGAACAGGCCTTCACCCGCGACCCCCACGGCATCGCGGCCATCCTCATCGAGCCGATCCAGGGGGAAGGGGGCGACAATCATTTCCGCCCGCATTTCCTCAAGCGGTTGCGGGAGTATGCCGACCACTACGACGCACTGCTGATCTTCGACGAAGTGCAGACCGGGTTGGGCACGACCGGATCCATGTGGGCGTACCAGCAGCTCGGCGTCGTGCCCGACCTGCTGGCGTTCGGCAAGAAAACCCAGGTCTGCGGTTTCATGAGCACCGGTCGCATTGACGAAGTGGAACGGAACGTCTTCCGGGTCTCCTCGCGCCTCAACTCGACCTGGGGTGGGAATCTGGTGGACATGGTGCGCTGCGCCCGCTACCTCGAAGTGATGGCCGAAGACCGCCTGGTGGACAATGCCGCCCGCGTGGGGGCCGTGTTCCGAGCCGGGCTCGAGGCACTCGACGCTCAGGCGGCCGAAGTCACAAACCCGCGGGGGCGCGGCTTCATGCTCGCCATAGATCTGCCATCCACCGACCGGAGAAACGCCGTCCGGTCGGCCCTGTGGCAGGAAGGGCTGGCGTGCCTGACCTGCGGGCCTCGGTCCATTCGCTTCCGGCCGGCGCTGATCTTCGGCGAGCCCGAGGTCCAGCGGGCTCTCGAGATCCTGGAGCGCGTATTGCTCAAGAAGCCGCGGCGTCGCGCCGCTGGGGCTCGGCCGCCGGCGGGGCGCCGTGCCCGCCGCCGCCCGGCGTCTCGACCCGCAGCACGTCACCGGGCGACAGACGCATAGCGACACGGCCGCCGACGGGCCGCCCGTTCACGGCATTCACGCCCGGCGCGCCCGCGCCGCCGCCGGCCGCTCCCCGCGGCGCATGGCGGCGGCGCTCGCAGAGCAGGCTCAGCTCCATCGGCTCCAACGCCTCGTACTCCCGCACCACGCCGTCGCCACCCCGGTACCGGCCGCCGCCGCCGCTGCCGCGGCGTAAGGCGTAGGTCCGGATGCGGATGGGCAGTTCCAGTTCCAGCACTTCCACCGGCGTGTTCCGAGTGTTGGACATGCCAACGTGCACCCCGGACGGGCCGTGGGCGGTCGGAGAGGCGCCCTGGCCCCCGCCCAGCGTCTCGTAGTAGGTCCAGCCCGCGCCGCCCAGAACCACGTTGTTCATGGTGCCCTGCCCCTGTGCCGGCACCGGAGCCGCTTCTCCCAGGGCGGCGAACAGGGCATCCGTGATCCGCTGCGAGGTTTCCACGTTGCCGCTGGCCACCGCGCGGGGCGGCTGCGCGTTCACGATGCATCCCGCCGGCGCCACCACCGACACCACGCGTTGCACCCCGCCGTTGGTGGGCAGGTCCTCCTCGCAGAGACACCGCAGCACGAACAGCGCGGCCGACCGCGTCACCGAGAGCGGGCAGTTCACGTTTCCCCGCGCGGCGGGGTCGGTGCCGGTGAAGTCGCACCGGAGCGAGCCCTGGGGAGAAACCGTGACCGCGACGCGGATGGCCAGATCGCGTTCGTCGGTCCCGTCGCCCTCCAGCCAGTCGGTGGCGCGATACGTCCCGACCCGGG
>CAZVKD010000187.1:0-6351 GCA_964627675.1 uncultured Gemmatimonadaceae bacterium | reverse complement strand
CGGCATTGCCTTCGTGTGCGCCTGGAACACGGGGGTGATCCTGTACGACGTGGGCAACGGGATCCGGGGCGGAACACCGGCGCGGCCGGTGGAGGTCTCGCGCGTCGTCACGGAAACCACCGCCGGCTTCACCGGCGCCCGGGCGCACAATGCCTGGTGGTTCCATAACCCCACGACCGGTGAAAAGCGATATCTGTTCGTGGGGCAGGAGGGCCCTGTCGTCATCGGCGAATCGTCCACCGGAGACATCCACGTCGTGGACGTCTCGGATCTCACCAAGCCCGCCCAGGTTGCCCGCTATCACATGGGCGGCACGCCCATGCCGGCCGGAGCCCACAACTTCTGGATGGACGAGCAGGCCCAGGTGCTCTACGCGGCGTTCTACAACGGGGGCGTGGTGGCGCTGGACGTCTCGGGCACGCTGTCGGGGGACCTGGCGAGCCGGGAAATCGCCCGGATCGCTCCGGGAGGAAATGACGCGACGTACACCTGGGGCATCCAGTTGGTGGGAACGTCCCTGTACGCCGTGGACATGGTGAGCGGCCTGTTCCAGCTTCAGCGCTCGGGCGCGACGTTGTCGGTCCTGAGCGGCGGGTTCAACGTGACGGAGCGATTCTCGTCGGATCTGTGGGTGCACGGCAGCGCGGCCTACACCGGCACCTGGGGGACCCGCGGGGGCCGCGTCGGCAACGTGCTGAAGGTCTGGAGTCTGTCGCCGAGCGGCGCTCCGACCCTGGCGGACTCGATCGTCATTTCGGGCATCGGCACCGTGAGCGACGTGCAGGTGAGCGCCGACGGGAAGATGCTGGTGCTCACGGGGGAAAACGGTCTGGAGGGCGGGCTGTACGTGTATTCGCTGGCGAACCCCTTGCGTCCCTCGGCGCTCGGGTCCGCCATACTAGGCTACCCGGCGTCCCTCCATACCGGTACCGTGGCGGACATCGGGGGCAAGCGATACGTGTTCGCCGCCAAGAACCCGCCCGACCCCGAGCTGCTGATCTTCGACATCACGGCGCTCGTCCCGCAGTGAGGCACCCGGGTGGGCGCCGTTCGTCGGGCGCCGTGGGCGTTTCTGGCTTGGGCTGAGGTGCCGGAGCGGCGCCGGGCGCTCGACGTCGCGGGACTGCTGTTGGCGGGCGGCTCGATGGCCGCCGGCCCCGCCCGCGCAGAGCAGCCGGCCGTTCAGGTTGCGGCGACGGCCGTCGTTGCCGTGAGCCACGTCTCTCCCATACCGGGCGGCGGGAGCCGTGCGGAACTGCGCGCGGAGCAGCCCGTCCTCATGGTGCGCGCCGGCGCGCTGGCGGAGCGGCTGGGCCTTGATTTCACCCTCAACTTCGAAGGGCTGTCCATTCCAAATGGGGTGCTCGGCCTCGGCGTCTGGGGCGAGGGCTACGTGGATCGGCGCCACCCCCACACCTACCTGCACGAGGCGATGGTCTCGCTGACCGAGCAGGTGAACGACCGCGTGGCGGTTGGCGTCGCCGCCGGGAAGGGCTTCGTGCCATTCGGTACCGACGACCCGATGAACCGCCCCGCCCTGCGGTTCCCGGTGAACCATCACCTGAGCCAGATCCTGGAACGCGCCGTCGTGCTCACGGGCGGTCGCGCTGGTCCCGTCGCGGTGGAGGGCGCCGCGTTCAACGGCGATGAGCCGGAGCGCCCGGGCCAATGGCCCAATGTGCCGGAGCGATTCGCCGACTCCTGGGCGGCGAGGGTGACCGCGTGGCCCGTGGCCGGCGTGGAAGCCCAGGTCTCTCACGCCAGCGTGGCCTCGCCGGAACATCGGGGCGGCGCCGGACCGCGGCAGGAGAAGTGGAGCGCGTCGGTCAGGTTCAAGGGCCCAGCCCGTGCGTCGCGTGTGTATGGACTCCTCGAATGGGCACGGACGGAAGACGCGGATGGGTTCTTCGTCTTCACCACGGTGCTCGGCGAGACGCAGGTGGCCTGGGCGGGGCAGCGGCTGTACGCCCGATGGGAGCGGACCAGTCGTCCCGAAGAACTGCGCACGCCGGACCCGTTCCGCAGCGTCAGGCCCCACCTGGATGACGCGATCCTGGGCAAGAGCCGATGGAGCGTGTACACCGCGGGCTACGCCGTCGCGATTCGTCCGCTCCGCTGGCTCACGATGGAACCGATCGCCGAGGTTGCCCTGGCGCGAGCTGCCGACCTTGGCGGCGTGTTCCGGGTCGAGGATCTCTATGGCCGGCGCACGTTCGCCTCGCTCACGGCTGGTGTGCGAGTGCGACATGGAACGGCGCATCGCATGGGTCGCTACGGCGTGTTGCGTGATACACGAAAGCCCCAGTCGCCCGGTCACGGTCATTGAAGTCGCGATCGGGTTGCCTTCGCCTCACCTTCCCTTCAGCTTTCCCACGCGGTCGTACCCACGCTGACATTCAGAGGTGAAATATGAGGCGGTGTGCGCGCGTCACGGTGCTGTCGGCGATCCTGGTCGGAATGGGAACGGTCCCGGCCAGGGCGCAGTTCACCTGTTGGTTCCGCGGCAATCCGGCCCAGCTCGCGCAGCGACCCAGTCCGCCGGAGTCCACCCAAGTGCAACTCGGCGGCGCCACGGTGAAAGTGTGCTATGGCGCTCCGTCGGCCAACGGCCGGCAGATCATGGGAGGTCTCGTGCCGCTGGGGCAGCCCTGGCGGCTCGGCGCCAACGAGGCCACCACCATCAACCTGCCATTCGCGGCGGAGATCGCCGGCGTCCGCGTGGAACCCGGCACGTACACCCTCTACGCCATTCCGGGCGAGTCCGAGTGGGAGATCGTGGTGAATCGGGCGGTTGAGCGCTGGGGCATTCCGATCAACGACGAGATCCGGGCCCAGGACGTGGGTTCGGGCCGGGCGCGGGTGGAGACACTCTCGGCCCCGGTGGATCAGTTGAGCCTCACGCTCGGATCGGCGACGGCGAGCAGAGCGGAGCTGGTGATCGAGTGGGAGCGGACCCGCGTGCGCGTGCCGATTCGGCGGCTCGGCACGTGACCCAGGCTGCGAGCAGCGAGGCGTTCTACGTCGCTCGCGCCACCGTGGAAAAGGTGGAGGGCACGCACCGGCGCGCCCTGCTGCCGCTCGGCGTCGTCATTGACTTCGGCGTCCACGGGGCCGTGAGGGCGCACTACCGGCTGAGCGATGCTCGGGACCTTCCGCTCCCGGTGGACTACATCGTGGCGGCTACCGGCGCCTGAATGCTGGGCACGCTGAACGGCGCACTGGAGGTGCGCGGGATCAAGCTGTCGCCTGCGCATATTCGAGCGGAAGCGGAGGGCCTGAACCAGATCCGGGACCGCGTCCCCGTCCTCACCCGCATAGACGTGCGCTATCAGCTCACCATTCCCCCCGGAACGCGGGAGACGGTGGATCGAGCGCTGGCGACGCACCAGGACAAGTGCCCCACCGCGCGTTCGATCCAGGGCGCGGTCGAGGTGCGCTGGAGCGCCGACGTGAGAGAAGTCGCGGCCTGAGCCAAACGACAACCGGCGCTCCGGCCCGAGCACATCGAGCGGCGCAGCACGGTCTGGACCGGCGACGTCTCCAGCCTGTGGCGCCTATTCGGGCGGCGCGAGGCCGGCTAGCGCGCGTGCCGGCGCTTGCGCATCTGGCGGCGGATTCTGCTCCCTCGTTTCCGGCGCCCGCGGTGTTTCTTGGGGTATGCCACGTCGGCTCACCTCCTCCCGTCGCACGCACAACTGGCGTGCGCCACTCGGTAGGCCCCGGGTATTTCAAGATGCGCCGGTGCCGCGCCGACCAACAAGGGGTCGCGCGAGGAGCCCGGGGGACTGCTACCGCACGAGACGCGCGATCCTCGGCTCCAGCCGGCCCGCGAATTCGCGGTAGTACGCCAACTGACCGCGCTGATCCGCGGTGAGCGGCCCGGCCCACGCGCCGATCTCGTTGTACAGCCCGATCAGCCGGCGCCGCAGCTCGCCGGCAACCTGGGCCACCTCGACGATCTCCCGCGCGTCAGTCCGGCGAGCACGCTCGGCCGGCGGCAGGGAATCGAGTCGCTGCTTCAGCGCCGTCACGGCGTCGGCCCGGGGAGCAAAGCCGCGGATGGTCTCGCCCAGCGCGACCAACGTGTCATGCCAGCCCGCGAGCGCCTGCGGGCTCACCGTGATCCGCGGGTCGGTGAGCACGCGGACCTTCTGCTCGCGCACCGTGCCGCCCACCGCGAGCCGCACCGTGTACTCGCCCGGCAGGACCCACGGTCCCTGCACCCGTCCGCCCTGCCCGAACCCGAATTCCTGTCCCGGCGCCTGCCCGCCCGGGCGCGGCGCGAGGAGGTCGGCATAGCGGAGGTTCCAGACCGCGCGATTCACGCCCGAGCGGCCGCTCGCGCTCACCCGGTTCACCTGGCGTCCCGCGGCGTCATGTATCGTCACCGACACCGCCGAGGTGTCCCGGGCCTCGCGCAGGTAGTAGTCAATCGTGGCGCCCGGCGGCGGGTTTTCGCCGCGGAAGATCATGTCCCCGGTGTGCGCCGTCTCGTCCGTGTAGCGGATCTGTCGCGCGGGCTCGACGGTGAACAAGTGGGCGTCGGCCCGGAGCACCTCGGGGGTGAGTTCTTGTAACGCGTTGATATTGTCCAAAATCCAGATGCCCCGGCCGTGCGTCCCCAGCACCAGATCGTTCTTGCGCGGGTGAATCACGAGATCGTTGTGCGCCAGCGTGGGCATGTTGCCCCGAAGCTCGACCCAGTGCGCCCCACCATCGTTGGAGTAGAACAGCCCCAGTTCGGTGCCGAGGAAGAGCACGCGCGGGTTCCTCAGGTCTTCCCGGATCGTGCGGACCACCCGCCGCGGGGGAAGGTCGGCCACGATCGAAGTCCAGGTCTGGCCGAAATCGGTGGACTTGAACAGGTAGTTGGTGAAATCGTTGTTGCGGTAATTGTTGATCGCCACGTACACCGTGCCCTCGGCGTGGCGCGAGGCTTCGATGCCGGAGATCCAGGTTGACGGTGGCAGGCCCCCAATCCGGCTCGCGACATCGGTCCACGTACGGCCGTCGTCGCGGGAGACCTGGAGCTTGCCGTCGTCCGTGCCGACGTACAGCAGACCGCGCCGGAGCGGCGATTCGGCGATCTGCGTGATCGTGGGGTAATACGGAATCCCGTCGTCCAGGGAGGGCGTGGAGTCCTGGGCGCGCTGTCCCATGATCGTAAGCTCGCGGCGATTCACCTTCGTGGTGAGATCGCCCAGGTCCTGCCACGTGTCACCCTTATCGGTGCTCTTCCACAGCTTGTTGGTGCCGGCGTAGATCGTGTTGTTGTCGAACGCGGAGATGATGTATGGCCCGTCCCAGTTCGCCGGCGCCATGGCGTTCAGCAGCTCGGGCTCCGGGCCGCCGCCGAACCACGCCTCGAAGTTCCGTCGCTCGGCGATCGCGCCCCGGGGATCGCCGGGGCGAATGGACTTCCGCTCGCGCGTGACGAGATCGAACCGCTGGAGACCGAGGTACTGCGATTCGGTATAGACCGTCCGCCCGTCCACGGTGTCGGGCCAGGCGAGGAATCCGTCGCCACCGTTCACCTGGAACCAATCCTCGAACCGGATACCGGCCGTCAGATAGGTCGCGGACGGGCCGATCCAGGTGCCGTTGTCCTGCAGTCCGCCGTACACGTTGTAGGGCGTCTGGTTGTCCACCCGCACGCGGTAGTACTGGCTCACGGGCAGGTGCGTGAGGAACAGCCAGGTGACCGCGCGGTCGTACGAAATGCCCACGCCTCCGTCGTCGCCCTTGATCACGTGGCGCGAATCGCGAGGGTTTACCCAGAGAATCCGGTCATCGCCGTGCAGCGACTGCCGGGCGGGACGGAACGTGCGGCCGCCGTCGTCCGACCAGCTGAAGGAGTTCTGCATGTAGATCCGCCGGTCGTCACTTGGATCCACCAGGATCTGGCTGGCGTACATGGGCCTGGGATTCCACGTGCTCATGTGGGTCCACGTCTCGCCCTTGTCCTCGGAGCGATAGACCCCGGCCGCGCTGCGCGTGTACGCGGTGGAGGCGTTGTAGCGGTAGCCCTGCTCGACCGACAGGTACACGATGCGGGGGTCCCTGCGGTAGATCGAGATGCCGATCCTGCCCTTGTCGCCGGCCGGCAGGCCGGCGGTGAGCTTGCGCCAGGTGCGCCCCCCATCGGTGGACTTCCAGAGCGCGCTCCCCGGCCCGCCCCCGTGGAAGCCGAACGGTTTCCGCATGCGCTGGTAGCTCGCCGCGTACATCGTGCTCGGGTCGTATGGGTCAATCGCCACGTCCACCACGCCGGTCATCGTGTCCACGTACAGCACCCGGGTCCACGAGCCGCCGCCATCGCGCGACAGGTACAGGCCGCGTTCGTCGTTGGCG
>CAZVKD010000186.1:0-6353 GCA_964627675.1 uncultured Gemmatimonadaceae bacterium | reverse complement strand
CTCGCCGGCGTTCAACTACCCGTCCCGCGCCGTTCGCTTCAGCCCCTCGGCGAAGCCGAGCAGCAGCACGACGGCGATGGTCCCCCACGTACTCGCGAACATCGTGAGAAAGGCACGGGTCCTCTGGGTCCGGAGGTCACCCAGGAACTCCTCGACGAGGATGCGCCACATGATGCGCAGCCGGACCGTCAGCCGCCGGCCGCCGGGGCTCGGCCCGCCGCAACCAGCAAGGAGTGGCGGATCCCTGCGTGGTGACGGCGGCCCGATCGCCGGCGGCTGATGGCTGACGGCTTCAGTATCTCAGACATTCCACCGGATCCAGATTCGCCGCCTTTCGGGCCGGAAAGAGCCCCGCGAGAAAGCCGATCCCGGCAAGCAGCGAGATGGTGACCAGCGCCACGGTGGGCGAGAGCACGGGTTGGCCCACGATCTCGTTGGTGGGGAACAGCGTGGCCACCTTGACCATGCCCAGGGACATGCCCAGCCCGAGCGCCGCGCCGATGCCAACGATAAAGAACGTCTCCGCGAAGAACTGCAGCAGGATGTGACGGCGCGCGGCGCCAACGGAACGCCTGATGCCGATCTCCCCCGTCCGCTCCCGGACCACGATGTACATGATGTTGGCGACCCCGATCCCGCCCACCGTGAGCGTAAAGCTCCCCACCAGCCCGAAGAAGATGTTGAAGCCGAGGAACAGGTAGGCGAACATCTGCTCCCATTCGCTCGTGTCCCACACCATCAGCGCGTCCTGGTCCGTGGGATCGAACGTGTACCGGCGGCCCAGCAGCCGGTACACGCGCCGCTCCACGTCCTTGGTGATGCCGGCGTCGCCGGTGCGGTAGATGATGTTGGCAAGGTTCCGGCCGCCGAAGATCGCGCGATGCGTGGACGCCGGAATGAAGATCCGGTCCTGGTCCCGGCCGTTGTACGAGGAGTTCTGGATCTTGGGCGCCATCACGCCGACCACCATGAAGGGCACGCCCCCCACGAACACCTGCCGGCCGACCGCCGGGTCGTCTCCGAAGAGAACCCTCTTAAGCTCGTTGCCCAGCACGGCCACCCGGCGGCGCTCCGCCACGTCGCGCTGGTTGATGAACCGGCCGCCCGATTCCGGGATGACGTTGCGCAAGTCGCCGTAGACCGGGAGGACGCCGGTGACGTTCGGGTTGGCGCCGTTCGGTCCGCGCCGCACGGCGACAATGCGGTTGGAGTACTCGGGACTGATCGCGACGATTTCGGGGATCTCCGCCGCGAGCAGCGCGACGTCGTCCTCACTGAGTCGAATGGGGCGGCCCTCCGGAAACCCCTCGTAGGCCTTGGTGGTGCGGCCGCCGAACAGAATCACGATGCGATCGCCGAGACCATGGAACCGTTTGCGGGTTTGACGCTCGAGCCCGGTGCCGAAGGCGAGCAGCACGACCACCGCCACCGTCCCCCAGGTAATGCCGAGGATGGTGAGCGCCGTGCGCAGCCGCTGGGCGTTGAGATCGGCCAAGAACTCTCGCAGCACTCGCGCCCCCACCTCCTCCGTCTCCGGACGCTGGCCTCCCAGCGCCTCGCCCCTCACGCCATTGTCACCGTATCTGTCTCTGCGGCGGCTCCACGACTTTCTCGCCCTCCGCAAGCCCGGAACGCACCTCGACGTTCAAGGCGTCCGACAGGCCGGTCGTGATCGTACGCGTTTCCGTCTTGCCGTCCGCGAGCAGCACCGTGACGGTCGCCGAATCGCCGGCGAACCTGACCAGCCGCTCGGGGATGACCAGCGCGCTGTCCCGCCTGGCGATGATGATGTCGGCGTTGGCCGAGTAGCCGGCTCGCAAGATCGCGCCATGCGTGTCCACCAGGGCGATCTCCACCGGAAAGACCGCGGCGTTGTCCTGTTTGCGCGCCTTGAGCGAGATCTTAGCCACACGCCCGTCCACCCGCGCGTCCGGTAGCGCGCCGATCTTGATGGCCGCCGGCATTCCCTCCTCCAGCTTCCCCACGTCTATCTCGTCCACCGTGCCCCGGAACAGCAGGTCGCTCATCTCCGCCATGGTGAGCAGCACAGTGCCTTCCTGGTACGTGCTGAGGGGCACAACCGGGTCCCCGATCTCCACCATCTTCTCGAGGATGAACCCGGTGATCGGGGACCGGACAACGGTTTCGATGTCGTCGCCTGCGATCCGGACCTTCCCGCTCTCCAGCAGCGCCAGGCGCTCGGCAGCCATCTGCACCTGGACTTCCACCTCGGACAGCCGGCGCTGGGTGCCCTCGTACTCCTGGTCGGACACGAGTCCCTGGTCCTTCAGCGCGACGAGCCGCCCCGCGTCCTTACGCAGGTTCTCGAGTTCCAGACGCCGCAACTCGACCTGACGTCGCGCCTCGGCCAACTCCAACGGGGTAGGATTGGGCTTGATCTCGAGCAGCGGATCTCCGGCCCGCACGAAATCGCCCACATCGGCGAACCGCGCGCGCACCACGCCGGAGATCTGGGACTTCACTTCGATCTCGATCTCGGGCTCGATCGTGCCGACGGCCAGGGCGCGGTCCACGATCTCGCCCCGCTCCACGGTCACGGTCTTGGTGGTGCCGTCCTCCGTACCGTCGGCCTTGGAGCGCACGACGGCAACGCCGGCCGCGCCACCGATGACGATGATGGCCCCGATCAAGTACCTGGTATGCTGCTTCATGGACCCACCCATCGAGTCGAGGCTGGCAGAGGTGTCCCAGTTTGCTACGAGCCCTACGGAGGGGCTTGGGGCGGGGTTTCAGGACGCGGGGGGTGCCCCGGGGCGGAGGCAGCGGGAGGCGCCTTAGCCCCCGATGGCGCCCTCCATCCAGGCGCGGCTCTCCACGAGTTCGCGACAGATGTCGTCGGCCGAACGCCCCGCCGCTTCGGCGGCGAAGTTGGCCACAATCCGATGGCGCAACACCGGGAGGGCGACGTTCTTGAGGTCGTCCAGGTCGGCCATCGGCCGGCCGTCCAGCGCGGCCCGGGCCTTGGCGCCGAGCACGAGGAACTGCGAGGCGCGGGGGCCGGCCCCCCAGCTTACGTACTCCCGAATGAAGGCCGGTGCCGCGGGATCCGGCGGGCGAGTCATGCGGGCCAGCGACACGGCGGCCCGCACCACGACCTTGGGGGCCGGGATCCGGCGGACGAGATGCTGCATCTCGATCAGGTCGTCGGCTTCGATGACCGCGCGGACGGGGTGCTCCTCGTCACCGGTGGTTTCTTCCACGATGCGCTCTTCTTGCTCGCGGTCGGGGTAGGGGACGTGAAGGTCCAGCATGAAACGATCGAGCTGGGCCTCGGGCAATGGGTAGGTCCCCTCCTGCTCGATGGGGTTCTGCGTGGCGAGCACGAAGAACGGGCGGGGCAGGCCGTAGGTGGCGCCCGCCACCGTGACCTCGTGCTCCTGCATCGCCTGGAGCAGTGCCGCCTGCGTCTTGGGCGGGGTGCGGTTGATTTCGTCGCCCAACACGATGTTGGCGAAGACGGGACCCTGCACGAACCGGAAGCTCCGCTTCCCGGTCGTGAGATCTTCCTCGATGATCTCGGTGCCGGTGATATCGCCGGGCATGAGGTCGGGGGTGAATTGAATGCGGTGGAACTTGAGCGCCAGCGATTCCGCGATGGTCTGCACCATCAAGGTCTTGGCGAGGCCGGGGACGCCGACCAGCAGCGCGTGGCCGCTGGACACGATCGCCGTCAGGATTCCCTCGAGCACCTCCTGCTGGCCGATGATTCGGTGGCGGACCTGATCGAGCAGGGCGCGTCGCGCCCCGGCGAGGCGCTCCAGCAGTTCGACGTCGCGGTCTGCTACGCGAAGGGGTTGGGCCATGAGAAAATCGTACCTGCTTCCGCCGCTTTTGGCCACCGCCGCTTCGCTTGCGAAACTTTTCACAAGCGAAGACATTTCGCGCGGCCATGGAGCCCTCAGGCCCTGCAGGTCGGGAACTTGGCCTGGGCTACAAGTACGTCGGCCTGGGTTGCACGTTTGCCGGTGGCGTGGTGCTGTTCATGGCGGCGGGCTTCGGGCTGGACCGCTGGCTGGGGACAACGCCGCTTCTAACGGTGGCTGGTACGCTCGCGGGAGCGGTCCTCAGTTTCCTGAACGTGTACTGGAAGCTCAAGGCGGAGGCGGATCGGGAGGCAGCGGACCGGCGGACGGGCGGGTCCGCGCATCGGTGACGGTCATCGGGTTGGGGGTCGGGTTGACTGCGGCCCTGACCATCGTGGCGGTGCTGGCCTGGGGCGGAGCCGCGAGCATTGGCGTGATGTCGTTCGGCCTCGTTGGGACGGCGGTGCAGGCAGCGGCGAGCGCAATGGTGCGGCCCGCCGTGGGCAAGGCGTTTCCGGAGCTGATGAAGCGTTGGGGGCTGGGGATCGCCCTGCGTTTGGCCGGCGTTGTGGTGCTGGGGGCCGCGATCTGGCTTGATGGCGAGCTGTTTCGCCCGCTGCCCTCAGCGCTCGGGTATATCGGAGTCCTGTTCCCTTTGATGATCGTGGAGACGCGGCGACTCGGATGACGCAAGCGCCGAACATCGGTGAAGTCGTGATGCACCACACGGCCGACGCCTACGCGATCGGCGTCGAGCCGTTTTTCTCCATCGCCTGGCACCGCTGGCCGGATCTGCATCTCGGGCCTTTCACGGTCAACCTGACCCCCACCAAACACGTCGTCTTCCTGATCCTCGCGGCCGTCCTGGTGTTCGTCACGATGTGGAGCGCGGGGCGCCGGCTCCGGCGGCAGCGAGCCGGCGAGCGGGCCCCGCGAGGCTTTGCCAATGCCGTCGAGGCCATGGTGCTGTTCGTGCGGAACGACATCGCGATCGCCAACATTGGCCACAACGGCGAGAAGTTCGCGCCGTACATCATGACACTGTTTTTCTTCATCCTGTACTCCAACCTGCTCGGGCTCCTCCCGCACGGCTCGACACCCACGGGTAACTTGGCGGTCACGGGCGCGCTTGCGATCACGGCGTTTCTGACGATCGAGGTCAGCGGGTTCTTGACGCTCGGGCCCAAGGGGTACTTGCGCACCATCTTCCCCAGGGCGCCGGGACTCAGCGGCGCGGGCGCTCTGGCGATGTCCATCGCCATGGGGCCGATCGAGATCCTGGGCAAGTTCGTCAAGCCGTTCGCCCTGGCCGTGCGACTCTTCGGCAACATGACGGCGGGACACTTCGTGATCCTGTCGCTGTTCGGGCTGATCTTCCTGTTCGGCCATCTCGAGGTGTGGAACTGGGGCATCGGGTTCGTGACGTCGGGGCTGGTGCTCGGCATCATGCTGCTCGAGTTGTTCGTGGCGTTCTTGCAGGCCTACGTGTTCGCGCTGCTGACCAGCGTGTTCATCGGGTTGATGCAGCACGAGCACTAGCGGATGGCGGGAGGCGGCAGCAAACGGACGGATGGGGTTCCCCGGCGCCTCGCGGAACTCCACATACGGTAGCCGGTCGAACGATCGGCGAGGCCCGCTGACCGCAGGGTCAACGGCGGGCCATCGTGAGGCCGGCCGCTCGGGAGAATCGGCCGGTCTCGCGACAGGCGCGGTGAGCTTGCAAAGTCTCCCCTCTCGAGATAAGGACGAGGACACATGTTTCAACTCCTTGCGTTGCTCCAGGAAGCCGCCGGGCAAATGACGGACAGCCAGGCGATGGTCGAGGCTGCCAAGAACACCAACTCGCTGCTCGGCGCGGGCATCGGCATCGGCCTGGCGATCATCGGCGCGGGGCTCGGGCTGGGTCGTATCGGCGGGCAGACGGCCGAAGCGATTGCGCGCCAGCCGGAAGCCGGGGCGGAGATCCGCGGCGCGGCGCTGATTATCGCGGTGCTGCTCGAGGGGGCGACGATTATCGCGCTCGTGTTCGCCCTGCTCTTCAAGTTCGTATGAGCGGGCGCCCATGATGCGCCTCGCCTTGCATTTCGTCGGCATGGTTCAGGACGAGCATGCCGCCGGCCCCGCCTCGCCGTTCGAGGTGAACTTCGGCCTGTTCTTCTGGACCTGGATCGTCTTCTTCGGCCTGTTCTTCGCGCTCAAGCGGTTTGCGTGGCCCGCGATCCTGCGTGCCACGGAGGAACGGGAGCGGAAAATCCGAGCCCAGCTCGAAGAGGCCGAGCGGATGAACGCGGAAGCACGGGTCGCCCTGGAGGAACACCGGCAGCTGCTCGCCGGGGCGAAGGGCGAAGCGCACGCCCTGCTCAACGAGGCCAAGGCCGTGGCGCAGAAGGAGCGTGAGGCTCTGCTGGCCAAGGCGCGGCAGGAGCAGGAGCAGATGCTCGAGCACGCCAAGCGGGAGATCGCGGCGGAGCGGGAGCGAGCCGTGAGGGAGTTGAGACGCGAGGCGGTGGATCTGTCGCTGGCTGCCGC
>CAZVKD010000185.1:0-6377 GCA_964627675.1 uncultured Gemmatimonadaceae bacterium | reverse complement strand
TTTCCATCCTCGCCAAACCCGGTGGGGAAGGCCTGGTCGCCGTCTGGCGCCCATGGGACACCCGGCCCGAGTCGTGCCGGATGTGCTGCGCTGGGGCGTCCGGCCCGAAGCGCCGGAGCGAGTGATTGATCTCGCCATGTTGTTCGAGCAGCTGCCGGCCTGCGTTCCGCACCGAAACCAACTGACTGACTGGCGCTTGCGGGCTGGGAATTCAGCGTAGATCACGCTTGCTTCAGCGTAAAACACGGCTCCCGAGGGGAGTCGTCCGGTGCTCTTGCCCGTACGTCACGGCCGAATCTCGAATCTCTTCCCTGCCGCGGTCCGATACGCCGAGAACCCCCGCCGATCCAGCGTGTAGACCTGCGCGTCCTCACGTCGTCGCCCAACGTCACCAGCGTGGCGTCGGCGAAGTCCATCGGGACGTCGGCGTACCGACTCATCAGCGCCTTGCAGCGAAGCAGGGACTCCCCGGAGGACGGCACCAGGATGCCGCCACCGCGTACTCGGCCCAGCAGGTAGACCGCCTCCGTCAGCACCGCCTCGGTGGTGAGCAGCGGGCCGCGGAACGCCTTGAGTGCCCCAACCGATCGATCGTGGGCGTGATCGTCAGCGTGCAGGAACGAAACCAGCACGCCCGTGTCCAGGAGCGCCCGTTCAGCCACCGCCCAGCCGCTCCTTCAGGTACTCGCGATGCCTGCGGCCGAGGTCCGGCGGCCCGCCACGCACGGATCCGGCCAGATCTGCCACCAGATCGAACGGGCGGCCGGATCGGGTGGCGGCCTCAGCCGCGACGTAGGCATGAATCGCCTCCCGGACGACCAAGGAACGTTCGGTACGCCGCTTCGCCGCCAGCCGATCGAGTCGGCGAGCGAGGTCATCGGGCAGGCGAAGGCTGATCTGTGGTGCCACGAACCAGCACCAGTTTGAACGCCAGGGAGAATGCAATACAAGCGGGATGCGGACGCGATACGGCCAGGGTCATGCCGGAGACTACCCGCCGCTACACAGTGGACGAAGTGCTCGCGTTCCCGTCGTGCGGGAAGCCCAGGACGTCCTGAACGGTGTAGCGTCGGGCCGTATCGGGCATGGCCAAACGGGCGGCCGGTGCCCTGCACCAGCCGCCCGTTGTCGCTTCAACTCTCCTCGTTTCCCCTCTCGTCCCCCCTCGCCCCTTCTCGTCCCCTGCCTACGCCGCCCCCGCAGTCACTTTCACGGAGGAGGCGGCTGCCACCGGGATCACACTCACCCGCATCCGCTTCTTGTCCTTGTGCTCGAACCGCACCACACCGTCCACCACGCAGAACAAGGTATCGTCCGAGCCGCGGCGCACGTTCTTTCCCGGATGGAACTTCGTGCCCCGCTGGCGAACCAGGATGTTCCCCGCGCGCACGAACTCCCCGCCGAACCGCTTCACGCCGAGGAACTTGGGCTGCGAGTCACGACCGTTTCGAGAGGAACCGACACCCTTCTTGTGCGCCATAGAGCCACCTTTGCGAAGCGGCCTGAGGACCGAGCGGGCCCCTCAGCCCTCGCCCCTTTACGCCTTGACGTCCGTGATCTTGATCTCCGTGAACCCCTGCCGGTGCCCTGTCTTTCGCCGCATGTTCTTCCGCCGCTTGAAGCGGAACACCACGATCTTCTCGCCCTTTCCGTGTCGCACGATCTGCGCGGTGACCCTGGCGCCCTGCACGGTGGGCGTTCCGGCGTGGACCTTCTCGCCGTCCGACGCCAGCAGCACGCGCTCGAACGTCACCTTGGACCCGGGCTCGCCCTCGAGCGTGGGGACCTTGAGGATCACGCCCTTTTCGGCCCGGAACTGCTTGCCGGCGGCGCTGAAAATCGCGTAAGTCATAGGGCCCGAAGTGTAGTCAGGCCACGGGGGTTAGGTCAACCAGGAATCAGGCGAAGCGGTGCGGGCATCAGCTCGTGCCATGGCCGCGCTGCTGTCGCCGCAGCTCGGCGAGCTCCCTCCGGAGCGGCGCCCAGTACTCGCGATCGGCTGAGCGCTCGCGCTCCATCTCGGCCGCGAGTTCGCGCTCCACGCCCACCCCATCGGCTGCCAGCGCCGGCCGCAGCACCGACCGCTGAGCACTCATCCGCTCCGCAGCGGTTCGATGGAGAGCAACGGCTTCGATGAGAAGCTGGGGCGTCCGCAGCTCCCGGAGCCAGAATTCCACGCGACCCGGCGGCGGGGCCCCGCGGTGGCGGAAGTAGTCAACCTCCATGATCCGGCGCAGCATCACCCAGTCCTTGTCCCGCTGTGTCTTCTTGGAGGCAACGAGGTCGCTGAGCCCCAGGACCTCCACCGGCCCCAACGTGGGGATCTCGATCGTTTGCCGGCGGCCCCATAACTCGTCAAAAGCCGCGACTCCCCGCAGCCTGGTTGCCACGTCAATCCGCACGCCGTCCACGTCTGGGCGGGCACACCGGAAGTGCACGAAGTGCCCGCGTTCCAGGAACTCCGGCGCAAGCGGTGGTACGGCGACAACCTGAGCATGGAGACTCGAGAGGAGCGCTCGAAGACGGTCCAGATTGACTGGTGAAAGCAGGATGATGAAGTCGAGGTCCCGACTAAACTCCACCGCCCCGTAGAGGATGCACGCCTGACCGCCCAGGAGCAGACCCTGCACCCCAGACGTCCGGATCGAAGAAAGGACTCTGAGTATCGGGTTCGGGTTCAAGGCTGCCTCCGAGAGCACGGTAGCTGTCCCACAACCGCATGCTCTCCACCCACCGCTCCTCCGGGCTCAGCAGATACCACTGGGCGGTCTCGGGATCGCAGACGTCCAGCATGTCAACCAGGTCGCCACGGACCCAACCCGCGGATTCACGCTCGTTCATCATGAGTGTCATGCGTCAATATAGCGGCGAGCCGTGAAGCGGCGAGGAGGGGCGAGGGGCGAGGAGGAGAGGCGAGGAGCGTCGGGGACAGGGCAACCCTCCTCGCCCCTCCTCGTCTCCCCTCGTCGCTCCTCGCCCTTTTCACGCCACCGCATACCTCTCGGTGACATCGCGTCCCACCGGCTGCGCCACGAACTTGAACTCGTCCTGCCGCATCATGGGATCGTCCCGCAGCTCTAGGTCAATGCCGGTGGTCCGCTCCACCTCCTCCAGGAACCCGGGCTCCTGCTCCAGCAGATACAACGCCACCTCGGGGTGCACCCGAATGGTGAGCTGGCGATCCTTCTTCTCGGTGGCGGCGCGCCTGAGCGAGCGCTCGATCCGCCGCACCACCACCTCGGGGCGGAACACACGTCCCGTCCCGTCGCACGACGGACAGGCAACGGTCATGGAAGCGAACAGCGACGGGCGAACCCGCTGCCGCGTCATCTCCACCAGCCCCAGATCCGAGACCGCGAAGGCGCGAGTGCGTGCCCGATCCCTGGCCAGATGCGCGCGCAGCTCCTGAAGCACCTTGTCCCGGTTGTCCCGGGTCTCCATGTCAATGAAGTCAATCACGATGATCCCGCCCACGTCCCGCAGCCGGAGCTGCCGGGCGATCTCGCGCGCTGCCTCGAGGTTGGTCCGGAGAATCGTCTTCTCCGGGTCCTTGCTCCCGGTGTACCGCCCGGTGTTCACGTCAATGGACACGAGCGCCTCGGTCGGCTCGATAATGAGGTGCCCGCCGGTGGGGAGATCCACCTTCCGCTTGAACAGCTCCCGGATCTCGGTCTCGATATCGAACTTGTCGAACAACGGCGTGGGATCGGTGTAATGCGTCACCCGGGCCAACAACTCGGGATCCACCTGCTCCAGGTAGTGCTTGATCTCCTCGTACAGCGCGGCCGAATCCACCCACAGGTGGTCAACCCGATCGCTGAAGAGGTCGCGGATGATGCCGCTGGTGAGCGAGGCCTCGCGCTGCACCAGGGCCGGCGCGCGCACGAACGTGGCCTTGCGCTTGATCTTCTTCCACAGGCCCAAGAGCGACTTCAGCTCACGCCGCAGATTCTCCTCGGTGAGGTCCTCCGCCACCGTTCGAACGATCACGCCGCCCGAGTCCCTGGGCAGGAACTTGCTCACCATCTGCCGCAGCCGGGCCCGCTCTTCCCGTGACTCGATCTTGCGGCTGACACCGACCTTGGAGGCGAAAGGCAGGTAGACCAGATACCGCCCGGGCAGCGAGACCTGGGCGGTGACTCGAGGTCCCTTCGTGGAGATCGCTTCCTTGGTGACCTGCACCAGGATGGTTTCGCCCCGCTTCAGGACTTCCTGCACGTTGGGCAGCTTGCGGGAACCCCGGCTTCGAGCGCCGTTACCCTCGCCACCGCTACCGCCGTTTGCCCCCTGCCCGCCGTTCTCCTCGTCGTCCTCATCTTCGTCATCCTCCGGCTCGATCAGGTCGGAGGCGTGGAGAAAGGCGCTCTTCTCCAGCCCGATGTTCACGAACGCCGCCTGGATGCCCGGCAGAATGGCTTCCACCTTGCCGCGGTAGATGTTGCCCACCGTCCGGCGGATGTCGGGACGGTCCACCAGCAGCTCGACCAGCCGGTCGTCTTCCAGGATGGCAACCCGGGTCTCCCGGTTGCCACCGGTAATGAGTATTTCGCGTTTCAAGTAGTGGGAACCTCGGACTGGCCCGACCGGCGCCACTGGCCGGCGGGCGAATGTGAAGATGTAGAAAAACCGGGCGCCAAACAGCCCGGCATGTCATGCGGATTCGAGATCAACGGCCTTAAATGTATATATGGCTGGCTGTTACGTCAACACCGGTATGCCGCCAGGGGCCGGAGTGCACATCCAATCCCCACGCTGTCTTGTGGACTCGAGCGATAGCCCAACGTGGTTTCCACACGCGGCCTGCCTTCTGTTCTCCCTGCCTCTCGACCACCTGCGCGCACGACCGCCGCCAAAGCAGGCCCCCCTCCCGCCAAACGCCCATCCCTACCCCCACCCCATGCTCCTGAATCGTCAGGCTCAGCGTTCCCCCCGTTCGCCCCTTGCAGTCAGTCTATCAGCTCTCCCAGCAGTTCCCTGGCGATGACCAGCCTCTGAATCTCGCTCGTTCCTTCCCCGATCTCGCATACCTTGGCGTCCCGCATCATCCGCTCGACGGGGTACTCGGTGGTGTAGCCGTAGCCGCCATGGAGCTGGACCGCCTTGATGGCGACCCGCATGGCCACCTCCGAGGCGAACAGCTTGGCCATGGCCGCCTCTCGCTTGAACGGGCGCCCGGTCTGGAGCCGCCATGCGGCGTGGTACACGAGGTGGCGTGCCGCCTCGATCTCCGTGGCCATGTCTGCCAGGGGGAAATGCACGCCTTGAAACGTGGCGATCGGCTTCCCGAACTGCTTGCGGGCGGCGGTATAGGTCAGGCACTCCTCCAGGGCGCCCTGGGCAATCCCTAGCGAGAGCGCTCCGATGCCGATGCGGCCGGCATCGAGGGTCTTGAGGAAGTTGACGAATCCCTGGCCCGGCGCGCCCAGCAGGTTCTCTTTGGGGACGATGGCGCCGTCCAGGTGCAGCTCGCGCGTGTCCGACGCCCGCCAGCCCAGCTTGTCCTCCTTCTTGCCCGCTCTCACGCCGGGCGTTCGGGGCAGCTCGGGCGCGTGGCCCACGCCGAGCTGCCGGGCGATGTCCAGGTCGCAGGTGTCCTTGGTGACGATGAAGGCGCTGATCCCGGCGGTTCGTCTGGCCGGTCTGGGATCGGTTCGCGCCGTGATAACGAAATTCTCTCCCACGCCCGCGTGGGTGATGAAGATCTTGGAGCCGGTGATCACGTAGTGATCGCCGCGATCTTCCGCGACGGTCTGGGTGCCGCCTGCGTCGGAGCCGGCCGCCGGCTCGGTGAGCCCGAAGCCGCCGAGGATCTTGCCCCTGGCGAGCAGGGGCACGTACCGGCGTTGTTGCTCCTCGGAGCCGAAGTTCACGATCGGTGAGGTGCCCAACGTGGTGTGGGCCGAAACGGTGATGGCGTGGCTTGCGTCCACGCGGGCCAGTTCCTCCACCAGGATGATGTAGGACAGGTAGTCCATCCCGGCGCCGCCCAGGTCCTCCGGCCAGGGAGCGCCGAGAAAGCCCAGTTCCCCCATCCGCTTGACGTTGTCCCAGGGAAAGGTGCCGGTGAGATCCAGCTCGCGGGCCACCGGCTTGATCTCGCGCTCGGCGAAGTCCCGCACGATTTCGCGAAGCTGGTGGTGGTGATCGGAAAGCAGCGGGGAGTCAATCATGCGGTGGAAGCTAATGCAGGAGGGCCCCCACCCCTACCCTCGACATCGGTTACTGCATTCCCTTGGGCGGCCCGAGGATTTCCTTCCACAGTATGGCCTGCCGGAGGTTCCGGGCACCGAGCGTCAGGCGATGAGTCCTCGGGGTGGTGGAAGTCGCCGCCGCTGCGGATGTGGAAGGCGGCTGGGTGGGCTCGATGTACTTGGAGT
>CAZVKD010000184.1:0-6383 GCA_964627675.1 uncultured Gemmatimonadaceae bacterium | reverse complement strand
CTGGAGGAACCCCGGAAAAAGTGACCAAGATGGTCCGTTGACCATCCGATCGGGATGTCCAGGGTACCGATCGCGTCAAGCTGCTTCGCCGCCTGGGAGCGGGGCATGGGTGAGGTGTATGCCGCGCGCGGCACGCCGCGACATGAGGTCGTGGCCCTCAAGACGCTGCTCTATGCCAGGCACCGGACGGTGCATCGCCTGAAGCGCGAATGCCGCGCCGACGGCCTGCGATCTTATCGCCTGCTTCGGAAAACCAGCGACGAATCCTGAAACGCGGGCCGCCCTTCGAGCAGGGTCAGAAGAACGCGGGTCCGACCGATCCGGCTTGGCGGAATCTCGAACACATTGTGCTCCAGCACGACGAGGTCGGCCAGCTTGCCCACGGCGAGCGACCCGTTGTCGCGCTCACTGTCGCCGGCGTACGCGCTCCCCACGGTGTACGCCCGAATCGCCGCGGCCAGGTCAATGCGCTCGTCGGGGTTCCACGCGGGCCCGCCAGCGCTGCCCGGGGCCCGATGGGTGACGGCGACCTCGATGGCCTCGAGCGGGTTCATCGAGGAGACCGACCAGTCACTGCCACCCGCCACGATGGCGCCCGTCGCCATCAGGCTTGCGATGGGATAGAGCCAGCGTGATCGCGCCGGCCCCAGGCGCGGCTCCGTAAGGTCACGCATGTAGTCGTCCGCATACGCCCACAACATCTGGAAGCTCGCCACGATCCCGAGCCGGGCGAACCTGGGAATGTCCTCGGGATGGAACAGCTGGATATGCGCCAGAATATGGCGCGGCCCGGAGGTTCGGCGTTCCGGGGGGAGTGCCTCGAAGGCGTCGAGCGCCACGCGGATGGCGCGGTCGCCGATCGCGTGGACGTGGACCTTGAAGCCCGCGCTGTCGAGCGCATTGACCAACGCCCTCATCGAATCGGGCGGCACGTTGAGTTCGCCCCGGTATCCGGGACGATCTTCGTAGGGT
This sequence comes from uncultured Gemmatimonadaceae bacterium, assembly GCA_964627675.1. Classification (GTDB taxonomy): domain Bacteria; phylum Gemmatimonadota; class Gemmatimonadetes; order Gemmatimonadales; family GWC2-71-9; genus JACQHC01. Next base: position 5,411 of record CAZVKD010000184.1, on the reverse strand, counting down.
TGAAGCAATGCCGCGGTTTGGCCTTCGATCACGCCGTCCATGAAGATCTTCGCGGCGTTGGCCCGCACGAGGCGTCCGCCGTAGCGGTCCCGCCGCTGGGTCAGCCGCGCCACCTGCGCGACGCCGGAGTCCGGGTCCACGTATTGTGAAACGATCACACGTGCGGTGAGCCAGCCCTCGCGTTCGGCCGCGGCATACGCGCGCAGGGTCGCCTCCGAGGCCGAGGCCTCATGCAACGTGGTGATACCGAACTGCGCGGCCATGGCGAGGGCCCGCCGCAAGCCCTCCCGATACTCGGCATCCGCGCGGGCGGGCAGGTGCCGGGCCACGAGATCCTGCGCGCTTTCCCGCAGGGTCCCACCCGGCTCGCCGGTGCGCCGATCGCGCTCGATCCGGCCGTTCGGGGGATCGGGCGTGTCCTTCGTGACCCCTGCGATCTCCAACGCGCGGGAGTTCACCCACGCCGAGTGGCCGTCGGCCGACGTGAGGTAGGCGGGACGATCGGGCACGAGGCTGTCGAGCAGCCAGCGGGACGGGCTCCCGTTGGGGAACACCGGGAGCTGGAAGCCCCCGCCGCGGATCCATGGGGCGGCGGGGTTTTGGGTGGCGCATCGGCGCACGATCTCGATCACGTCGGCCCGCGAGCGCGCGGGGTTGAGATCGCACCCGGCCAGCTCCATGCCCCCGGTCACGGGATGCACGTGTGAATCCTGGAAGCCGGGGAGGACCATTTTGCCTTGCAGCTGCACCACGGCGGTGCCGGGACCGATCCACGGTGTCACGCCGCTGTCGGCCCCGACGTACACGATCCGGCCCGCCGCGATCGCCACCGACTGCGCCCACGGATTGGTCGAATCTATGGTGTACACCGCTCCGCCGCGCAGCACCAGGTCCGCGGGCGCCGGCCCACAGGCCTGGGCCAGTACCGCAACGACCCCGATCAGGTAACGCAAACGCGCGCTACGGCCTTTGACTGCCCACCGGCCGCGGCGTGGCCGGATACACACCCGCGTCCGCCAGCCGCCGGTACATCGCCGGGAGGCGGCCGAGCAACGCGTTCACGTCTTCCACGGCTTGGGGCGCGAGCGAGCGGAGCGCCGCCACCTCGCGCATCTGCACCTCGGTGGGGAGCGACGTGGAGCCCATGATGGCGCCCTTCAGCTGACCGATGCGGCCCCGCACGTTGGGTGGGCCGCCGAATCCGCCGCCACCGCCCGCGCCGGGGAGCCCGCTCACACGGCGCCTGAGCGAATCGAGATCGGCGGACAATGAGTCCACCGCCGCCTTGAGGTCCGGCGCCATGTCCCGGTTGCTCGCGAGCGCGCGTCGCACCTGGCCGAACTGCTCGGCCGCCTGGGTCAGCGCGTCCGCCGCGCGGTTCACGGCCCCCTGAAGGGCGTGCAGCTCGCTCGAGACGCCGAACCACGTCCGCCGATCCGCGTCGGCGATCTGGATCTCCGGATCGCCATTGACGCGCAACGTACGGGCGGCCGCCTCCTTCCCGTCCACCGTGAGCGTCACGCGGTACTCGCCCGGGAGCACCAGCGGCCCCCGCGTTCCGCCTCCACCGAACCCGCCGCCGCCTGCCTGCGGGCCCTGGGGCTGCGGGTGCGGCGTGACCCGCAGGTCCCAGATGGCGCGGTTCATGCCGGCCGCCTTGCCAACCTCCGGCCCCGCGAGTTCGCGTACCACGGTACCGGAAGCGTCTCGAATCGCCAGCGATGCGTCCTTCGCCGGTGCCTTGAGATGATAGATGAGCGTGGCACCCACGGGCGGGTTCTCACCCAGGAACCGCATGTCGCCTTCCCAGTCACGACTCTTGTCGCTGGCGGGCTCGCGCTGTGTCACCGCCGGCGGCTCGAACACATACGCGTCCGCGAGCTGGGCCTCGCCATACCGCTGGAACGGCGCGAGATCATCCAGGATCCACAGGCTCCGCCCGTGAGTAGCCAGGATCATGTCGTTCTCCCGCGGGTGAAGCGCGATTTCGTAGATGGGCACGGTGGGCAGGTTCGCCCTGACGCGGGTCCAGTGCCGGCCGCGATCCGTGGTGACGAACAGGCCCGACTCCGTGCCGAGGTAGAGGACGTCCGGGTTCACGAGGTCTTCGGTGAGGGTGCGGACCACCTCCCCTCCGGGGAGGTCGTTCACGATGGAGCGCCAGCTGTTGCCGTAGTCGGCGCTGGCGTACACGTAGCTGTTGAAGTCGTTCCCCCGATGGCCGTCGAACGTGGCGTACACGGCTCCGGTGTCGAACCGCGAGGGTGCCAGCTCCGAGACGTACGTGTTCCGGGGGAGGTTGGGGAACTTGCCCGTCACGTTGGCCCAGGTGGCGCCGCCATCGCGGGAGACGTGGACCAGCCCGTCGTCGGAACCGGCGTAGTAGAGCCCGGCTTTGAGCGGCGATTCGGCGAACGAGACCAGGTTCCCGTAGGACTGGACGCCGTCGTTTCGCGCGATCCGAATGTCGCTGCCTTTGACCCCCATGATCTCGAGGCTGTCCCGGTTGGTTGCGGTGGTGAGATCCGGGCTGATGGCGCGCCAGGAGTGCCCGCGATCCGACGACTTGAACACCCGGTTCGCCGCGACGTACAGGGTGGCGGGGTCGTGGGGCGACAGGACCATGGGCGTGTCCCAGTTCCACCGGAGGGCGGGCTCGCCCTCGGCGGGCTCGGGCCGAATCACCTTGCGCTCGTTCGTGAGCCGGTCCACCCGGTTCATCCGGCCGTCCTGCGACTCGGCGTAGAGGACGTTGGGGTTGCTCGGGTCCAGCAGCGCCACGAACCCGTCTCCGCCGCCGATGATGAACCAGTCGTCGTTGCTGCTCCCGGCCTCGCTCCGCACGGCGCTCGGTCCGCACCAGGTGTTGTTGTCCTGGAGACCGCCGCACACCGTGTAGGGCGAGCGCATGTCGTAGTGCACGTGGTAGAACTGGCCCAGCGGCATGTTGCGGAGAAAGACGTAGGTCTGGCTGCGATCGAATGAGATGCCCACGCCGCCGTCGCCGCCGATCATCACGTGGTCGGAGTTGTTCGGATTGATCCACATGGCGTGGAAGTCCACGTGGATGTTCCGCGCGCCGTCGCCGCGGAAGGTGCGGCCCCCGTCATCCGAGACGAAGAGCTGGACGCCCAGCACGTAAACGCGCGAGTCGTCCTCTGGATCCACCCGGACCTGGCTGAAGTACATGGGCCGCGGGTTGGTGCTGGACAGCTTCTGCCACGTGGCCCCCGCGTCGTCGGAGCGATAGACGCCGCCTTCGGTGGCGTGCTCGATGCGCGCGTACACCACGTTGGGGTTCCTCCGGTAGATGTCGAGCCCGATCCGACCCTTGGGCCCTACCGGGATCCCGTTCTCGAGTCTCGTCCAGGTGCGGCCTGCGTCCGTCGTTTTGTAGATCCCGCTCCCCGGTCCGCCGCCGTTCATGCCCCAGGTGGTGCGCCGCCGCTGATACAGCGCGGCGTAGATCACCTTGTTGTTCGTGGGATCCATGACCAGCTCGGTGGCGCCCACGTCCGGACCACCGGCCAGGACGTTGGTCCAGCTGAGCCCGCCGTCGGTGGTCTTGTACACGCCGCGATCTCCCCCCGCACCCCAGAGGCTGCCAAGCGCCGCGACGTACACCACGTCGTGATCCACGGGATCCACGATGATCCGGGCGATGTGCCTGGACTCCTTGAGCCCCAGATTGGCCCAGGTGCGGCCCCCGTCGGCGGACTTGTACACGCCGTCGCCCCAGGACGAACTCTGCCGGTTGTTGTTCTCGCCGGTGCCCACCCACACCAGATTGGCGTCGTTGGCGGCGATGGCCACGTCGCCGATGGACGAGGTGGACTGACCGTCGAACACGGTCTCGAACGTGGTGCCCATGTTCGTGGTCTTCCACAGGCCGCCCGTGGCCGTGGCCACGTAGAACACCGCCGGGTTGCGTTCGAGCACCGCGAAGTCGTCAATCCGGCCGCCCATCGTGGCCGGGCCGATGTTGCGGAATCGCAGGCCATCGAACGGGCCGGCGGTGGGGGCCGCAACGGGGGTCTGGGCGACCCCGCGGGCGGGCAGGGCCAACGCCGATGCGACGACCAGCATCGCGAAAGGACGGCGGACGCTTGGCATGGGATCTCCAGAGAATCGAGAACGGCCTGAATCTGCACGCTGGAACGAGGTGGTGACAGGTGCGCTGGCGAAAACGCGTTCTTCATCGCAGACTTCTGCCCGCGGTTTCACGCGGCCTTCAGGTTCGCTTCCCTTGTGGCGCGCTTCCGTTTCCCGGGTGATCCCAGGAGGGGTGTGCATGTCCCGTCGCTCGATCAGCCGTGCCAGCCTGTTCGCTACCCTTGCTCTCGGCGCCTGCTGGCCCGCACCGCCCCCGCAGACCGGTGGCGGGCAGGCCGCGGCGGACTCGGCGCGGGCCGCCCTGCTCCTGGCCGCGGCGAGCGTCGCCTTGCCGCCGCCCGGCGTGGTCCCGGCTCAGCTGCCCTCGCCCGGGAGCGATGCCGCGAAGCTCATCGTGAAGTACTGCACGGGCTGCCACGAGCTGGCGCCGCCGTCAGCCCATTCCACCACGGATTGGCCCAGCGTCATGCGCCGCATGTGGCTCCGCATGGAGCGCGTGGACTCCGCCTTCGGCATCCCGGTTCCCACGCCGGCCGAGCGGGTGATCATGCTGCGCTACATGCTGGACAATGCGCTCCGGGTTGCGTCGGGTCCACTCCCGCCCGGGCCGGGTCAGGAGCTGTTCACGGTGACGTGCAGCCGCTGCCACGATCTCCCGGATCCGCGGCAGCATTCGCCGGCGGATTGGGGGGCGGTGGTGATCCGCATGCGGCAGCGCATGGAAGCGATGCTGGGCCAATCACCCACGCAGCCCGAGGTCCAGCAGCTGATCATGTACCTCGAGCAGGCGTCGCGCAGGCGCGGGTAGGTTATCGCGGCCCGACCGCGTGGATCGCCTCGACGACCGCCTCGACCGATCGCAGGGCCGGTTGGGTTTCGAGCAGCCGGGCGAGGAAGCCGGACGCATTGGCCACGGCGAAGCTCGCGCCCTTGAGGTTCCGCTCGGGCGGCACGCCGGGGATCGGCCGCGGGAAGCCTGAGGCGCGGAACACGTATCCGCGGTCGGGATCGCCCGCAATGCGCAGGTGGTCGCGCGGGCATTCCCAATCGAGTATCACCTTCACCACACCGGTCAGGCTTCCGGGCAGCCAGCGGCGCCCGTCGTGCTCGCCTGCGGCGACGATGAGCGTGCCGCGCGCCAGCGCGCGCTCGACCGCCGGAGATATGACGGGCTCGCGGTCCGTGCGCGGCGTGCCGAGGCTCAGGTTGAGGATCCGCACGCCGCGGCTCGTCGCCCAGTCCATGGCGTGCACCAGCCGCTCGGGCGAGGCGTTCAGGTCCGCGTCGAATACTTTGAC
>CAZVKD010000183.1:0-6408 GCA_964627675.1 uncultured Gemmatimonadaceae bacterium | reverse complement strand
CCAGGCCAGGGCCAGCCAGCTCCAGGCCCAGGATCGTCATTGCAACCGCTACCACGTTGAGCAACCGCATCGTGCACCCGAGTTCGTTGTCTGGGCATGATGCAGAAGCACGCTTCAGTCCAACGTGATAGTGTGTTGTAACTTATTGAGACACAATGACTTACTGGCTAGTTGTTCACATCTGAGCGAAAGCAGGAAGTGTACATGATCTTTACATCGAGCAGCCCGGTGGGGACGGCAAGTGCCGGCTGTGGCGTGGGTTAGGCCACGACGGGATCGCCCCGAGGCTGATGTAAAGAACGTGAACGGTTACAGCCCGTACTTCTCGATCTTCTTGAGGAGGGTCACCCGGGAGATGCCCAAGTCTTTGGCCGCCCGCGTACGGTTGCCGTCGTGCATCGCCAGGGCCTGGGCAATATGGTCGCGTTCCACCTGGTCGAGCGGCGCCACTCGGCGCGTTTTCGTCGCACGCCGGCCTCGCAGCTCCCCCGGGAGGTGATCCAGGCGAATCGCGGCCGCGCTCCGGCCCATGATCATCGCCCGCTCGAGCACGTTGCGCATCTCGCGCACGTTGCCGGGCCAGGGGTAGCCCAGCAGCCGCTCCAACGCGTCGCCCGTCACGTCGGTCGGCGCGCCGCGCAGCTCATCGGCCAACTCTGCCAGCATCTGGTGAATCAGATGCAGGCGATCCTCGCGCGACCGATCGCGCACCGGCGGGAGGCGGATGATCGAGACGGCAATGCGGTAGTACAGATCTTCGCGAAACGCGCCGGCCGCGACGGCCTGCTCGATGGGCCGGTTCGTGGCCGCGATGAGGCGGGCGTCGGCCGTGATCTCCCGGGTGCCGCCCAGGCGCCGGAACTTCCGCGTATCCAGCACGGTGAGCAGCTTGGGCTGTACTTCAGCCGGGAGATCGCCTACCTCATCGAGAAACACGCTGCCGCCGGCGGCCACCTCGAGCAGGCCTTCTTTGGGCTCCTTGGCGTCGGTGAAGGCGCCGCGCTCGTGCCCGAACAGCTCGTCATTGAGAAAGGTCGCCGTGAGTCCGCCGCAGTTGATGGCCACGAACGGCCCCCGGGCGCGCGGCGACAGCGCGTGGATCATCTGCGCCACGCGCCCCTTGCCGGTCCCGCTCTCCCCGACGATCAGCACGGTGGTGCGCTCGCTCTCGGCCACGGCGGCGATCTCGCGCTCGATGGCACGCATGGCCGGCGAGACGCCGAGCGACTCGTCCAGCTTCACCTGGCCGGCCCGGCCGCGCAGTCGCCGCACCTCGCGACGCAGCCGCGACTTCTCCGCCGCGCGCGCCACGGCGGCAGCCAGGTGCGGCAGATCCACCGGTTTGGTCAAGAAATGCTCGGCGCCGAGCTGCATGGCCCGGACCGCCGTCGCCACGTCGGCCACGCCCGTGAGGAAGATCACGATGGCGCCGTCCTGCCGGATCTCGTCGAAGACGTCGAGCCCCGAGCGGCCCGGCATGTTGATGTCCAGCAGGACGACGTCGGGCCGCTCCTGGCGAAACGCCGCCACGCCTTCGTCACCGGAGGCAGCTTCGAACACCTCGAATCCGGAGCGGCGAAGGAACTCGCCCAGCACCCGCCGGATCGCCGGGTCGTCGTCAATGCACAGGACGGTGTCAGATCCAGGAGATGTCACACGCGGTCACGTCCAAGCGTGGGGGTAAGATGACCTGCGCTCGCGCGAACCGCGAGGCCGGAATCGGGCCTGGCAGTTTTCTCGACCGGCAGACGCGGCACTCCCATGCGCCGCGTCGCTCCCCGCTCGATCGCCGGGTCAGGGAGCCGTCCGCCGCCAATCCGTCCCGGCGGTCAGCGCGGCGAGGGGCGCTCGACCGCGAACGAGAGCGCCGGGGGCTCGTCCGCCACCAGTGGCTCGAATTGCCGGCGGAACTCCTCCACGCTCACGTCACAGGTGGCGGCGAAGCGCGCCAATTCGTGCGGGTCCTCGAAGTCGTCGCGCCGCAGGCGGATCATGTACCGCCGCGCGATCGCATAGCGCGTGGAGTTGATGTCCACCAACCGAATGCGCGGCCTGCCGGTGGCGGGGTCCACCAGCTGGCCGAAGGGCACCGGCACGAAGCGGCCGGCCTGAAGGGTGATCACCGCGCCGTGTCCGCCCTCGAGCAGGTACTTGGCCGCGCAATAGCCCAGGTCCCGGGTGTATTCCATGTCCATGGGGATGGGGTCGGCGCAGCGCAGTTCGTAGCCGATGTTCTTCGCCGCGATCGTCGTCTTGAGGCCGAACTCTCGGAGCCGCCGCTGCACCTGCGCTTTCACGATTTCGCCGATGTTGACCTCGGCGATCCGCACGTGGCCGTGACTGTCGCGCTCCACCTCCTCCAGGCCTTCGAGATCGGCCGGCTCCATGCCCAGGACCAGTCCCTCGGCCATCACCGCCACGCCGTCGAGCCTGCCGGAGGAGAGCCGCTTGATGATCGCGCCCACGAGCGTGTCCACCACCGCCGTGAGGCGGATGCTTCGGCCGCCGAATTCTTCGGGGATGAGCGTGAGCGTGGCGCCGGCCGCCTTCCCGATGCCCAGCGCCAGGTGGCCCGCCTTGCGCCCCATCGTGATCACGAAGTACCAGCGCGAGGTCGTCTTGGCGTCCACCATGAGGTTCTTCACGATCTCGACCCCGTAGTGCCGCGCCGTCTGGAACCCGAACGTGTCCACGTGCGGTGGAAGGTCGAGGTCGTTGTCAATCGTCTTGGGTACGTGTACCACCGGCAGGCGGCCGGCGGCGAGGGCCTCCAGCTGCATGGCCGAGTGGGCGGTGTCGTCCCCGCCGACGGTGATGAGCTCGGTGACGTTGAGCCGCAGCAGCGAGAGGAGGGCGTTCTTGAGATGGGCCGGGTCCTGGGTGGGGTTGGCGCGCGAGATGCCGATGTGCGAGCCGCCGCGGAAATGGATGCGGCTCACGCCGTCAATGTCCAGTGGCGTCACGTGTCCCACGTCGCCCCGCATGATCCACTCGAAGCCGTCGCGGATGCCGATCACCTCGAGGCCTTCCAGTCGAGCCCGAATGGTGGCGGCGCCGATCACGCTGTTGATGCCGGGCGCGGGACCGCCGCCCACCAGGATCGCCAGCGTGCGGCGCTGGGTCATGCGGTCCAAACGATCTGCAGGATGAGACCCTCCCCCGCACCCACCCGACGCAGCAGGTGACCGAGCGGCGTTTTCACATCGCGCACGTTGACGATCTCCCCGGAGGTCATGAGGACTTCGTTCCGAACAAAGTTAACCGATCTTGTGGCACCGACCCTACGGCGTCCCGTCTCTTGGAGCAAATCGGCGCTGGCCTCGGCGGGGTTGGAGAGCGTCTCGACCGCGAGGGTGATCAACCGCCGGTGCACGGGGCTCCACAACGGGCGGCGGTGTAACTCCGGGGCGGCTGGGAGTTACACCCTCTCCCCTGGTTACGCCGCGGCCTGAAGCCGCTGCTGGTTGAGCGCACGCCGCCGAGCGCGTGCCGCGGCGAGCTTCTGCGCCCGCTCCGCCAGCCGTGCTGCCGGATCGCCGGCGCGCCCACGCGTGATACCGGCTCTTCGACAGGCCCAGCCGCCGGAGAATCCGCCGCAGCGGCCACCCCGTGCGGGCCTGGGCCTGGCGCACGACGGCGAGCACCGCCGCCTTCTCCACGGCCGTGAACCGGGCCTGCGCCCCCAAGTTCAGAGCCCCCTTTTTAGCTCGAGGTTGTCTTCCACCACCTCGGCAAGGATGCGCCGCTTCTGCTCCAGCTCCGCCCGCAACCGCTCCACCTCCCGCTCCACCCCATTCCCCTTGCGCGGGCGCTCGGCCAACGCCTCCCGCATCCCGGCCTTCGCCAACCGCTCCCACCGATAGAACGTCGTCGCGTCCAGCCCATGCCGCCGCAGCACCTCCGCCACCGTCGTCTTGGGCTGCCGGGCCTCCTCCAGGATCCGCAGCTTCTCCTCAACGGTGAATCGCCTCGCTGGCTTCCGCGCCATCTGACCCCTCCTCGTGGTGGTCCGTTCCTCACGAGAAGGTGTAACTTCGTCGAGCGTCCGAAAAGTCCTATTACCCCTGAACCACTACATTGTCGAGAGACGGCGGATTCTGAGCTTCTGTCAAACTCGCCGCTAAGCAGTTCAACGCTGTTAGAACAACCAGCTGCGGCGCTACCCGGGGCTGGCAGCGTGGCTCGTTAGCCTCAAGGCGCTTCATGTCACGATCCGGCAGACAAGCGTTCAGCCCTTCCTGTATGCCCAAACGTGTGAGTTACGCATTTGGCCGACGCAGGTCGTCCGAGGACGCCTCGGCTGACCGCTCGTCGTCTCGGTTATCGGTTGCTTGTTCACCGGATCTGCCGGTCCAGGCTCCGGTACTGCACCGCCTCGCTCACGTGCGCGGGCTCGATGGTAGGACTGTCTGCCAGGTCCGCGATGGTCCGCGCGATCTTCAGCACCCTGTGATACGCCCGGGCCGAGAGCTTCAGCCGCCCGATCGCCGTCTTCAAGAGAGCATCCGCCGAGTCGCTCACCTTGCAGTAGGTGCGCAGGTCCTTGGGCATCATGTGCGCGTTGGCGAACACCCCGCACCGCTTGGCAAAGCGCTCGAGCTGCACCTGCCTGGCGCGGTTCACCCGCTCCCGGATCGCCGCGCTCGGTTCCCCGCTCCGCTCCACCGAAAGTTCCTGGTAGGGAACGGCGGGCACTTCGATATGAATGTCAATCCGATCCAGCAATGGCCCCGAGAGCCGCGACCGATAGCGCTCCACCTCCAGCGGCCCGCACACGCACGCCTTCCCGATCGCCCCCCAGAAGCCGCACTTGCAGGGATTCATGGCGGCCGCGAGCATGAACCGCGCGGGATAGCACAGCGATTGGGCGGCCCGAGAGATCGTAACGAACCCGTCCTCGAGCGGCTGGCGCAGCACTTCGAGCACGTTCTTCCGGAACTCCGGTAGCTCATCGAGGAACAGGACCCCGCCGTGCGCCAGGCTCACCTCGCCGGGTCTGGGATGCGAGCCGCCTCCGATCAATCCCGCGTCGCTGATGGTGTGATGGGGCGCGCGAAACGGCCGCACGGTGACCAGCGAGGCGCCGGGGGGAAGCATGCCGGCCACGCTGTGGATCTTGGTGGTCTCGAGCGCTTCCTCCAGACTCAACGCCGGGAGGATGGTGGGAAGCCGGCGCGCGAGCATCGTCTTTCCGGAGCCCGGCGGCCCCACCATCAGGACATTGTGCGCGCCCGCCGCCGCCACTTCGAGCGCGCGCTTGACGTGCTCCTGGCCCCGCACCTCCGCGAAGTCCACGATGTCATGCGGCCGATGCCCGAAGACGGCGCCCAGCTTCACTCGTGCCACGGCGAGCGGCTGCCCCCGCCCGAAGAACCCCGCCAGTTCCTTCAGCGAACCCGCCCCGAGCACCTCCACCCCGTCCACCACGCCGGCTTCCGCCAGGTTGTGGCGGGGCACGATGACGCCCCGAAGCCCGGCCGCGCGCGCCGCAAGCGCCACGGGCAATACGCCGCGAACCGGACGGACGTCGCCCTCCAGACCGAGCTCACCGACCACCAGATAGTCGGCAAGGGCGGCGCCTCCCGGGATCGAGGAGTCCGATGGAGACCGCGGATCCGAGGCCGCTGGCGGACTCGCCGAACCCAGTTGCCCCGTCGCCGCCAGAATCCCGAGGGCGATCGGCAGATCGAACGCCGAGCCCTCTTTGCGGACATCGGCGGGGGCGAGGTTGACGGTGATCCTCTTGATGGGAAAGTCGAACCCCGAATTCGCGATCGCCGCGCTCACGCGCTCTCGGCCTTCCTTCACGGCGCCCTGCGGCAGTCCCACCGTGGCGAACGTGGGCAAGCCGTTGGCGATGTCGGTCTCGACGTCTACCAGATAGGCATCAATGCCCAGCACCGCCGCCGAACGGATGCAGGCGAGCATAGCGGGAGAGTAGGGCGGCGAAACGGGACCGCGGTAATCGTCGGAGCGCAGGGAGGATCAAATGATTGCGGAACGGGCGCCGGCGGGACAGCAGGCTTGACCGACCAGGCGCCCGCGCTCATCCGCCTCAGCGCCCGTGCGCGCCTGCGCCCCTCACCTCCACCCCATCCGCTCCCTCAACCCCGTGATGTGCGCCACGTGATGCCGCCCATGCCACGCGTACATGCCGAGCAGAAAATCCAGGTTGATCAGACCCTGCTCGGGGTGATCCAGCTGCCGCGCAAAATCGTCCGGCGTCAGGGAACGCAAGAGCATCACCCAGCGCTCGTGCAGCGCCCCCAGCAGGTTCAACGAGGTCTCAACCCTGGCCTCCCTGGCGTCAACCAGCTCCGCCCAACGCGCCTCTTCGTAGGTCTTGATCCGCGGCTGATCTTCGGTGAGCGCCAGCTTGAAGCGGGTATAGGCATTGAGATGGCTATC
>CAZVKD010000182.1:0-6411 GCA_964627675.1 uncultured Gemmatimonadaceae bacterium | reverse complement strand
GCGCGCCGAGTCTCATTGCCGCTCCGGTATTCCACCTGCACCGTATCGCCGTCCTCCAGGTCGCGAACGAAGTCCACCAGCTTGCGCCCCGGCTCGGACTCGCGTTCCCCAGCAGCCGGATAGCGCCCTGCCAAGCGCTCTCCATTGAAGCTGGTAATGACGTCGCCCGACCGGAGACCAGCTTCGGCGGCGGGGCCGCCGGGTGTCACGCCGACCAGCTCGGCACCGATGGAGTCCACGCGCGGACTCCGCTCCGTTCGGACCGTGACGCCCAGCCTGGCACGGTTGCCCAGGAACGTCACGAGCGGTCCCGACGGCCACACGCGCGCCGGCCCGCGACCCTCCCGCCGGTCCATCTCGTTGAGCCGACGTTCGAGCGCACGTATCTCGCTTCGCAGCTCGCGCATCCGTTCTTCAACTTCCCGGCGCTCGCGCTCCTGCTGCTGCGCGGTCGCCTGCTGTGCGACAGCCGGCGCGGCTGCAGCAAGTGCGAACCAGAGCGCCGTCAGAGTTTTCGCGTACATGTATGCTCCTTACAATGCAAAGCGGTCAACCATCAGCGGATCAGCAGCACCACCGGCTCTCAGCCATCGTCCCTCAGCATGCGGTCCCGCACCGCGGGCATCCGTGACGGCGGACTGGGGATGGCGCCTCACAGTCCCACATACGCCGCCCGGGTTACGTGCACCCGCACCAGTTCGTCCATCAACTGGACCCGCTGGCGCCACAGCTCGAGCATCTCGTCCCGCGCGGCTCCCCGCCGCTGCGCCTCGGCCAGGCCAAGGTCAATCACCGCGATGCGATCTTCCAGCTCCGCCACCGCGCCGGCGGCTCGGCCGTTCAGCACGCGGCTGGTGGGATCGTACGCCCGCAGCGCTTCCTCCAGGCGCTGCGACTGCTCCACCAGGGCCTGGAGATCCGCCGCACTCGCCTCGGCGGCCGACCGCAGCCGCGCCGCCTGCACGCCAATCACGAGGACCGCGGCCGCCGCAGCCGCCAACGATCCCCAGCCCCACAGGAGGCGCCGGCGGCGCCGGCGGGCGTCGGCCACCGCCGCCCGCACCACGCTCCAACGGTCACGAGGGGGCCGGAGCGCCGGCAGCGCCTTGAGCGCCGCCACGCGCTGATGCAGCCGATCGAACTCCATCCGACACAGCTCGCACTCGGCCAGATGACGCTGCGCCTGCCGGGTCCCTTCGCCATCCCGCAGCGCGATCAGATCATCCATCGTGCAGTGCATCATGCCACCTCCGCCCCGAGCCAGGCGCGGAGCCGCGCATGCGCCCGCGCCAGCTGCGACTTCGAAAAACTCACCGTCATGCCCATCATCTCGGCAATGTCCTCGTGCGTATAGCCCTCCACGTCGTGCAGCCACACCACCGCCCGCGAGCGATCCGGCAGGCGCTCGAGGGCGCCTTCGAGATCCATGCGCAGCGGCACATCGGGATCACGCCCCCCCAGGGTCAAGTGCGCGTCGGCCAGGTCGTCCGCCTCGCGGTACTTCTCGCGCCTCACGCGCATGAGCGCCTTGCTCGTCGCCACGCGCTTGATCCACGCCGTGAGGCTCCCCGGCTCGGCCCCTCGGAAGCGCGCGATGCTGCGGCACACCTCCAGGAACGTCTCCTGGAGCACGTCCTCGGCATCCTCGGCGGTCCGGCAGATCCGCCGCGCCAGGGTGTACACCACCCCCTCGTAAGCGCGGTACACTTGCTCCAGCGCCTCGAGATCACCGGTCTTTGCCCGTTGGATTGCCAGCTCATCCAGCGCTGCAAGCATCGTGAGTGCCATCGCCGAGGGTATAGATGCCTGTTCTCAGGAAGTGGTCGCAGGGATACCGTCCGGGGCGGCCGACCCCGGACGCCTCACCCATCACGAAGGAGCGCTTTATCTGCTTGTCTCCCTTTGGGTTCGGACACCGGCCCGGAACCCGATGCCCGGCGCGGGGTGACAGCGGGAACGGGACTCCCGAGGGCCCTGGGAAGCGAGCCAACCAGCCGAAATTAGACCGCGGCCGGAGCGCGCCTCCTGCGCAAGGGGAGGTAGCGGGAAAGCACCTGCAGGTTGTCCTCGATCAGCTCTCGAGCGGTCTTTTCGGCATTCGCCCGCGTGCTGATGTAGCACGCGCCACAGGCGTTCTTGCAGGAGAACTCCCGCTGCATCGCGCGGATGTCGTTGAAGTAGGCCATGACCATCGCGCACGGAGTGAGCCGGCCATCCGGGTTGATGACCACGAAGCGGTACCCCGCCTGGCAGCCCCCGGCGTATCCCTCGATGAGGAAGCGGTAATACCGCCACATCGTTCTCCCGGACGTGTACACCGGCAGGCCGCGCGCCTCGAGCTCGAGGACTTGCTCGATGGAGCGCTTCAGGTCGTCCGCCCGCCCGTGGTGTTTCGGCAGCCCCTTGGGATCGTCCATGCGGAGCTGCGAGTACGCCGAGAAGTTGAGCCACACGCCCCAACGCTCCGCCAGCCGCACGATATCCGGCAGCGCCTTGTAGTTCCAGGCCGTGATGCAGCAGTTGAGCGTGATGTCGTCGGGATCGCCGATCTTGACCAGTTGGGGGAGGACGGTGTTCAGGTGATCGAACAGGCCCGGGATGCGCCGGAATTCACTGTGGCGATTATCAGGGAAATCTATGGACACCGAGAGCTGGTGCATTCCCGCCTGCTTCAGGCGTAGGAAGCGCTCCGGCGCGAGGTTGGATCCATTGGTGACGACGACCACCCATGGCAGGCGGCCGGGTCGCGCGATGGCTCGAACAATGTCGTCCAGGTCTCCGCGGGCGAGCGGCTCCCCGCCTGAGATGTTCACCACCGGAGCCTTGAGTTCCCGATAGATCGCGGCATATTCCTCCGGCGAGCGCCGCGTTTCCTTGATGGGGCCGCCCCAGTTGCAGTGCCAGCAATTGGCCGTGCACGCGTGCGTGACTTCGAACGAAACGGTGAGAGGGCGTTTGCGAAGCATATTCCAGGCGGATCGCCCAGCCATGCGAAGAGCCATGCCACGCGAAACGTTCATCAGGCCTCCGGGGATGACGAGAGCCGGGCGGCCCGGCGGAGAGACGGCGCCAAAAGTAGAGATCGAGGCGCGACCTCGGCAAGTGAGCGACCGGTGAACCGTCAATGCCCGCAGTGCCGCACGAGCCTCGCGGCCACCGTCTTGCGGTGCGGCTGCGGATACGTGTTTCCGGAGGCGCGGGACGTCCTGTCGGATCCCGACCAACCCCACTGCGGCTCGTGTGGCAACCGGATGGACCTGATGGGCCTCACCTGCCCTTCCTGTGGCGCCACCGGGTATCCGGCGTTGCGGGCCCGGCGTGGAAAGAAGACCCTGGGCGCGCCAGCGCACGGGTTCGACGACGTCGCGTGACTCCAACGTTACCGCGGCCGCGGAACGGCTAGGCCGGCCCATTTCCTCGCATCGCTCGAGCGCCCCCGCCCGCACGGGAGGCACGCTCCGCGGGGCGCTCGCGGGGCTCACGCGGCCATACGGCGATCGCCGCTGGGATCTCTTCCTTCGAGCCACGGCGGCCGCCGCGCTTGCCGGTATTCCGATCGCGATCGCCTTCCCGCGGGCCATCCCGCTCGTCTGGCTCGCGGTCATCACGCCGCCGATGAACGGACCCTTGAGCCCCGTGATGCCGACGACGTACGAACCGATGCTGATCGAGGCGGCGAAGTATGCGGCTCCCCTGGCGGTGGCCCTGGTCGCACTGGTGGGTGTGCTTTACATGGAGTACGTCAACTGGCACGCCTACGCCTGGGCCATCGGCCTCCAGCGCTTTGCCGCGATCCGGGAGCGGCCCTGGGTCCGCCGATCGGTCCGGGCGTTCAGCCGCTCGCCGTTCTGGACCGTGGCCGTGTTCGCCTTCACGCCGATGCCATACTGGGTGGCTCGTTGTCTGGCGATCCTCGAGGGGTTTTCCCTGCGGCGATACTATCTTGCCACGGCAGTCGGACGGTTCCCGCGGTACCTGCTATATGCCGTCTTCGGAAGCCTCGTCCCGGTACCCACCTGGGTTCTCCTCCTGGTCATCGTCATTCCGGCCGTGGCGATCATCGGCGTCAGGCTCGCACGTGGCGAGCGACCGGTGGAAGTCGACCGGCCGGCTACCCGAGGCGATCACGCCGGCCGGACGAGCGCGCGCCTCGCAGCGCAGCCGCTTCCCGCCGAGCCCCTGACCCCTCAGCCGTAGATCTGCACCAGGCGATAGGCCAGAAAGGCGATCACCCCGCCCTCCAGCACCCAGGCCATCGGCTGCCGGTAGTACCCCAGATACATCTCCTTTCCCCAATAGCCCGTGTCCTGAAACAATGCGAGCGTGAACTTCCGCTTCGAGATCGGCCAGAGCAGCGGGAGTCCGACCGTAGACCCGATGTCGGCGGCGTAGAGCGCCAGGATCGCCACCAGCGCGAACAGGGCGTAGTGTGGCGAGACGAGCGCGATCAGCCCGCTCACGGCCAGCGCGAAGAAGACGCTGTGCGTCACGGTGCAGTGAAACGAGGGCTTGGCCCAGCCGGCGCGCACCACCAGCGAATCGGCATTGGGCAGAAAATGCATGCCCACCACAAAGGCCGCAGTCCGGGGATTCCAGTCGTAGGTCGCGATCGCGAGTGCCAACGGAAGGTGGCCGACTTGCATGCGTGTGACCTTTGTCTGTGTGGGTAAGGATCAGCCGGATGCGCCGCGCGGTCCGTCGTTGACGGGCTCCAGTCGGCCGGTCTTTAGCGATCGGTACGCGGCTTCCACGAACGCGAGGTCCCGGCGGGCGACGGCCAGAGACATCGCGGGCGGAGTGTTCCGCCGCACGCTTTCGAGGAAATGCTCGAGCATCGCCCGAAACCCCATGATGTCCAGAACGCCGGGGAACCGCAGGCGCGTCCGTCGTCCGGCGACGAGGGCGAACAGACCGTTGCTCTCGAACGCCACGTTTCCCTGAGACCCGAATATCCGAGACAGCTGCAGACCGCCCACCCGGTTGAGCAGGTTCCACGAGTGGAGCAACTTCCCCACCGCCCCATCCGCGAATCGGACCAGCACTTCCAGGCTATCCTCGGCGGGCGCCACCAGGGGGTAGGGTTTCTCGGGCCGGACGGCGATGACGTCGGTCGGTCGGCCGCCGATGGAACAGAGCAGGTTGACCCAGTGGACCCCCCCTTCGAGCAGCGCGCCGCCGCCCATCATCTCCGCGTCCGCGCGCCAGCCCCGTACCGCCCGCCGATTCGTGCGATTCAACTCGACGAACAGCACGTCGCCGATGTCGCCGGCATCCAGATGCGCCCGCAGCACCCGGGCCAGGGGTTTGAAAAAGTAGTTCTCGGCGACCATGCAGAGCACGCCGGCGTTCGCGATCGCCGCTTCGATCGAAGCCAGGTCCGCGAGGTTTCGGGCCACCGGCTTCTCGATCAAGACGTGTTTCCCGTGCCCGGCGGCCAAAGCGGCGTGCTCGGCGTGGAATCGGTGCGGGGTACACACGAACACGGCATCCACATCGGGAGCGGCGCAGGCCGTTGCGTAATCGCCGAACGCCCCGGCGCCGCCGAACCGCCGGCGATACTGCTCTGCGCGCTCCGCCGATCGGCTGGCGTACAACAGCGTCACCGCCGAGCCCAGCGTGCGCGCCACGCGGCTGTGCAGTCGGGTCACGGCCCCGCATCCCAGGAAGCACAGGCGAACCGGCCTCACGCGCCACCGCCGGCCGTGATCCCGCGCCACTCGCGCGCGAGGTGCTCTCCCACGCGCAGCCCATTCGCCGCGATCGTGAGGCTGGGGTTCACGCCCCCCGAGGTGGGCATGAAGCTGCCGTCCACCACGAACAGATTCCGGATGCCGAAGAAGCCGCACCACCGGTCCAGCACCGCCGCCCGCGGGTCATCACCGAACCGGCAGGTACCGACGGCGTGCGAGAACGTATTGATCGGCTTGCGCAGGCGCAGCCAGGCGCCTGCGGCCCGGAGGATCCTCCCCGCATGGCGATACAACGCCCGCCGCGCCCGCAGGTCGCTCGCCTGGTGGGTGTAGAACACCCGGGTCAACGGCGAGCCAAACGGCTCGCGCCGCGCAGGGTCGAGCTCGACGCGATTGCGTGGATGCGGGAGGTCTTCGGCGAGGCAGAGCAGATACAGGTGATGACGAGCGGTGGCGGCGCCGATGTGGTTGAAGGGGAACGGCGCCTCGGACCGGATCCACTCGGCCGGCGGTACCTGGAGCGCCTGAATAATCCCCAGGCGACCCGTGGGCGAGGGCACTTCGCCATCCCCGAAGTAGAAATCCGAGATCGCGACCTGCTTGTGAAACGCCCCATCCGGGTTCGCCTCACCGGGAAGGAGGCCGATCACGACGCCTGAACAGTGCCGCATGAGGTGCTTGCCGACCAGTGGCCCGTTAGGTTCGTGATCGCCAAGACCGG
>CAZVKD010000181.1:0-6439 GCA_964627675.1 uncultured Gemmatimonadaceae bacterium | reverse complement strand
TATAGGCCTCGTCGAACTTGGCGATTGCGGCGTCGCGCATTTCCTGGCGGGTGTTGAACGTCACCTCGCGGATCACCGAAACGTCCGTTGTCTCGTCAACCACGAACCCCTGGTCGTACATCAGCGCCAGCGCCGCGAGCGCCATGCCCTGCAACATCTTGGCGATCGCCTTGTTGCGCGACGTGAGCGTGTTGTCGGCCGCGCAGTCATCGTCGAAGCAAAGACCGTCGTCAATCGCCTTGAGGACATCGTTGGCCGACGACAGGACGGTGTAATACCCATACCAGGCGGCCTCGACCGTCGGCCCGCCCGCGGCCTCGGGCGCCGTGGCGCTGTTGTTCCAGCCGCAGCGCGACGGGCAGTCCGATGCCACGGAGCTGTAGTACCGAATGGCGGCGTTGTTCCACGAGGCCGTGTAATTATCGGCCATCATGTTCAGCGCCATGATGTAGTAACTGCCACGCGTGTCCACCCAGGTCCGGAACGCGCCGCCCAGCAACTGCTGGAGGCCCGCCGGATCGGCGAAGGCCCGTTCCGCGTCCGGCGCGTTCGGGTTCTCAACCTCGAGGTCGCACCCGCCGACCGTGAGCGCGGCCAGCAGAGTGGCGCTCAGGGACGACAGCCGCGGCATGGAAAACGCTCGATGTGGTTTCATGTCGGGGCGCCTCATCAGAAGGTGATCTCGACGACCGTCGTGAACGTCCGGAACTGCGGATACTGGAACCAATCCATCCGGACCTGGAACGGGTCGCCTTCGAGGCCCGAGACTTCAGGATCGAGCCCTGAGTAGTTGGTGATCGTGAACAGGTTGCGGGCGATGAAGCCCAGCCTCAGATCCTGGAGGGAACCCAGCCCGACCCGCCGGAGCTGGCTGCTCACGAACGTGTAGCTGACCGACAGCTCCTTCAGCTTGGCATAGGTTCCGTTCTCGATGAAGTAGTCATTGGCATCGAGGCCGTTGTAGAACCCAACGCCGTAGTAGCCCAACGCCTTCCGGGGACAGGATCCCACCGTCGGGTTGGCCTGGGGCGTGCCGCAGCCCGCGGCGTTTGCCGGCTTGCCACTCTGATCCTGCACCCGGTCGCGGGTGGCCTGGAAGGCCCATTGCCGCGTCCCGTTGTAGAGATCGCCGCCCTTGGACCAATCCAACAACCCGTTGACCGTCAACCGCTGGACGTTCAGCGTGGCGTTGAAGCTCAGGTTGAAGTCAGGATTGGCGTCCCCGATCTGGACGATCTGCGAGGTCACCTTGCAGGCGCCGGCGGCGTCTCGCAGCTTGCAGAAGGTGTACTTGATGGCCCGTTCGTTCGGCGTGCCGTACTGGCTCTTCCGAACCACATAGCCGTCCTCGTTGATCATCACCGAATCGGGACACCAGGTTCCGGGACACGCTCTGGACTTCGTGGGGTCATCGTAGAGCTCGTCAATGTTCCGAATCCAACGGTTGCCGTACAGGGCACCGAGGTTCGATCCCCTCCCCAGGAAGAACGCCGCCGGCATCTGCTGGAAGCTGTAGAGCCGCTCCGGCAGGTCCCACTCGGTGATCACCTGGCGCGTCCGGTCGCCCACGATGTTCAACGTGAGCGTGGTGGTACGCCCGTCAATCACGCGGGCCCCCAGGCTCACCTCATGGGTCTTGGCCTCGAGTTCCCCGGTATTCTGCCACTGCTGCTTGAAGCCGGCCGCCGCCGGCAAGTCCACGAGAAGGATCTGGTCGGTCGTCGTCTTCTTGGCGTAGGTGTACTCGGCATTGAACCGACCGCCGAACTCGATGTTGGTGCCGATTTCCACTTCGGCCGCGCGCGCCGGCTTGAGCAGCGGGTTGCCGAGGATCTCCTTGGTGAAGCCGCCCGGGGTCACGTCGAGGATCTCGTACTGATAGTCGAATCCCGGCCGGAGACCGGCGGTGCCGTAGGAGCCCCGAAGCCGCAGTTCGTCAATCCCCGGGAGATCGAAGTCCTCCGTGACCCGCCACGCTCCAGAGGTCCGGAAATACGTCGCCCACCGGCTCTGGGGCCCGAAGAGCGAGGAGCCGTCGCGCCGGATGAGCGCGTCCACGATGTAGCGATCCTTGATGTCGAACGTGGTGATGGCGAAGACGTTCTGGTTGCGGATCGTCTCTTCGACCGACTCGGCCCTCACGCTCGAGGGGTCTGCGCCGGCGAACTCGGGCACGCGCTCCACGATCAACGTCCCGGACGACGACTCGAGCCTCAAGTTCCGCTGGTTCTCGATCACGCCGGCGACCTTGGTGGTGTTGGTGATGTCACCGAACCTCCACGTCCCCGTCAGCGTGCCGCTTCCGTTGTACTGGTAGTCGTTTCTGGTTCGCCGAAGCAAGAACCCCTGGGTCGGCGTCCCCGTGGACGTCGGGTAGCCATAAGGCGTCAGGTCCTTATACGACGTGCCTTCCTGGTCGTACGCAAAGCTGCCCTCGGCGGTGAGCCAGCTGAACAACTCCCACCGCACTCGGCTGGACCCGGTGAAACGATTGCGGTCCTCGGTGATCTTGCGGTTTTGCAGCTCGCACAACGGGTTGAAGTCGTTGGCCACGTCACCGGAGAGCGGGACGGTGCAGCGGAATCCCCAGGTGCTGTCGGGCTCGGTGATGTCCACGTCCGGCTGCACGAACATCAGCCCGAAGAACGGGCTGCCCGTACCCTCTGCCGCGCGCCCGTTGGTGGAGTTCGCATAGAACGCGCTGAAGGAGGCGTTCATGTTGGGCCTGAGCTGCTGATCGAGATTGAGCCGGAAGTTCCGCCGGGTGTATCCGCCCAGGCCGAAGATGACGCCCTCGTTCCGTGTATTCTGGAACGACGCGTTGAAGTTGGTCGTGCCGCGCCGCTGCCCGAAGGAGACGTATCCGGTCCAGAAAGCCCCCGTCTGGACCAGGGCATCCCACGGATCGTAGTACACCGGGAACGGATTGTCGGCAATCTGATCGGGCTCCGTCTGCCGCGCGCCCGCGCCTGTCAGGACGTAGTTGCCGCTCGCGTCAACCCGCCAAGCGTGCGAGCGAGAGAAGGTCATCCGCTTGGGCATGCTGTTGACGCCGCCCTCGAAGCGAGTGGTGACCCGCAGTTGCCCTTCGGGCAACGCCCGGCCTCGCTTGGTGAAGATCTGCACCACGCCATTGGCCGCGTCGGAGCCGTACAGCGAGGACGCCGCCGCGCCTTTGATGATCTCCACGCGCTCCACGTCCTCCGCGGCGATGTCCGCGATCCCGAACCGCACGATCACGCCGTCCACGATGAACAGCGGATCTTGTCGCCCGCCGATGCTGGTGGCGCCCCTGAGCCGAATGGCCAACTCGCTGCCGGGCTGCGCCGAGATCGGGACCAGGCGGGCGCCGGCCACCTTACCCTGGATCGAGACCAGCGCGTTGGCACCCGGGACCTCCCGCAGTTGCTCATCGGAGACCTTGGCGACCGCGAAGCTCAACTTCCGAGCCTCCGTGGCCTCGGCGGTTCCGGTCACGACCACTTCGTCGAGCCGGAAGGGATCGCCCGCAAGGTTGAAGTTCACCTGGAGCGTCCCCGGGCCGAGCGTCACGCGCTGGATGTTCGGCCGATGGCCGATGTAGCGCGCCACGAGCGAGACCTCCATATCGCGGACGGCGCCGGGTGGAATGGTGAGGCGGAAGGTTCCGTCCTCAGCCGTCGTCGTGGAGATGTTGGTGTTGGCCACCGAAACGCTGGCGCCACCGAGCGGGCCGCTCCGATCCGAGGTGACACGACCGGTAACGACCGCACCCTGCTGGGCCGGCAGCGGGGCGGCAGTGGCTGCGGCCGCAAGCAGGGCCGCAAGCGCGCTACCCAGAAACCGACGCGGAGAGTTCATCATCTGCCTCTCAGGTTGGTGAGCAACGGGGAACCGTTACGACTGACTGGTATCTGACTACGGCGCGACACCGGGCGGACGCCGAACGCTGGTCCGTGCGGGTACGGCACAGGAGACCACTGATTGAACTGGCGCAGTAAGCGAACCGTAACGACCCCCAGGTCGGGAGGGGACCGGGTGCGGCAAACCGGCGTTCCAAAACACCACAGCGACCGGGCGTATGGTAACGACTGTACCACGCTTTGGCCAGGGTTACCTTTATGAGCGGTCGCCCCATCGGGCCGCCGGTCGCGCACGGCGTCGGAACCATTTTGCCGCCCCGCGGCGTGCCGCGCAACGGGCCCAACGCAGGAGGGCATCCAATCATGGACACATCAACCCAGCACCACCATCGCGCCTGGCGGGCGGCGGCGCGGATGTCCCCGGCACGGATCCCCAGGGAATGGGGCTTCACCACTGTACCAATGCTGGTGGGCGTCACGCTGGCCGGCCTATGCTGGCTGGCGATCGCTCCGGTGGCCGCCGGAGCGCAGACCCTCCGTGGTCGCGTGCTCGACAGTGAAATGGGCCATCCCGTCGGAGGCGCTACCGTACGGATCCGGGGAGCGCGTACCGCAGCCACCACCGACACCCTGGGCTGGTTCGAGGCCGCGGACCTCCCCGCTTCGGACGTCGAGGTGACGATCGAGGCGCTGGGCTATGCCCGGGGAACGTTTCGCGTCACCATCCCGCCGTCGGGCACGCTGGATCAGGACTTCGCCCTGGACTTTACCGGCTACCGGCTACCGGAAGTCGTGGTGCGGGGGCGCGCCGAGCAGCTGGCCGTTCGCTACCGAGACTTCGAACTGCGCCGCCAACGGAATCTGGGAGCCTATTTTCGCTGGGACGACCTGCTCAAGAAGGGCTCCAACACCGTTGGGGATGCGCTTCGCACGGTCCGCGGCGTACGGATCCATTGCGACCAGGATTCGTTCGAGTGCTACGCCGTGATGGCTCGGACCCCGCAATGCGCGCCCGTGTGGTGGATTGACGGGGTCGAGGCGCGCTCGTTTCACGAGAACACGCCCATCCGAGACATCTACGGGATCGAGGTCTACCGCGGGCCCGGGGAGGTGCCTGGAGAATTCGGCGGGTCGAATGCCGCCTGCGGGGTGATCGTGATCTGGACCAAGTCACGACCGTACCGGTAAGGGCTACGAGGGACCCACCACCGGCGTCGGCACCCGCCGGCTGCTCGCGGAGTTGTTTCCCAGTTGACCGTCGGCGTTCCGTCCCCAGCAGAAGGTCTCTCCGCCGGTGGAGACGCCGCAGGTGTGGAACCCACCGGCGGAGAGGGTCAGGAACGCGTGTCCCCCGGAAACGGGGGTCGGGGAGAGACGCCTGTCGCGGGTGCCGTCACCCAGCTGGCCGTCGTCGTTCTGACCCCAGCAATACGCCACACCACCGGAGCCGATGGCGCAGGTGTGGTCGAGCCCCGCCGTCACGGAGACAAAGGTGAGCGAGGGCGCCACCCGCTCGGGCGCTCCGATTCGGTCGAGCCGCCCAACGCCGAGCTGCCCAACGTCTCCGTCGCCCCAGCAGTAGAGCGCGCCGTCGCTCGCGATTCCGCAGGTGTGGGAGCCGCCCGCGGCCAGCGACCTGAACGTCAGGTGGCCCAGCACGGCCGTTGGCGTCAGTTTGTCCGCCCCCCCACCGTTGCCCAGCTGCCCCGCGGCACCCCTTCCCCAGCAGTACGCCTCGCCGGCAGCCGTGAGACCGCAGGTGTGGGCCGCGCCGGCGGCGAGGAGAGTGAAGTTCAAGCCTCCGGCCACCAGCACCGGCGCTCCGGACGGCGTCGGAGAGTTGTTCCCCAGCTGCCCATTCTCGTTTTCGCCCCAGCAATAGGCCTGCCCACCGGACACCAGGCCACAGGTGTGCAGGCCGCCGGCCGCAAGGGCCACAAAGGTCAGATTACCCTGGACGGCCCCCGGCGTGAGGCGACACGGAACCGCGCCGGCAGCGTCGGCGCAGGTGGCGTCGCTGGGAAGCCCCAGCTGCCCGCGGTCGTTCTGCCCCCAGCAATAGCCGGCGCCGCCGGCGGTGTAGGCGCAGGTGTGCGGAATGCCGGTGGACACCGAGACGATGGCGGGCGGGCCCTGGACCCGCGCCGGGCTAAACGCGATCTCCGTGGTGCCGTTGCCCAGCTGGCCGGAGGCGTTGAAACCCCAGCAATAGACCAGTCCGTCGGACGTGAGTCCGCAGGTGTGCAGGCCTCCGGCAAACACCCGCGCGAACGCGGTGGTTCCCGGACCGGTGACCGGGTCGCTGCAGGCGGCGGCGACCGCGACGACCCGGGCGATGCGACTAGCGCTGGATCGGAGGAGGCCCACCGATGCCACCGCCGCCGCCCCCCCCTAAGGCGCCATGCAGCGCGGCGCTCCCGAGAACGGCGATGCCGGCCAGGCCGAGGCTCCTGGGAAGGGAGACGGTCTTGCGCTCCAGCTTGCCGAGATTGGCCAGCGGGAGCACCACGGTCTCGCCATTGACCTTGTAGTCGGCGCGACCGGCCTTCAGCCAGGTCGCTGACAGGATCAGGGCGCCCGGGGCCCACTCCACGAAC
>CAZVKD010000180.1:255-6473 GCA_964627675.1 uncultured Gemmatimonadaceae bacterium | reverse complement strand
CCGCTTCCTGATGATGGACGACGAACTCATCCTCCCCCAACACGAACGCGGACATTCGATTGCCCTGGGCCGCCGCGCTGCGTTCGATGGCCCGCACCGCGGGCATGTCGTACCACTCCACGCGCCGGCCGACGGCATAGGCCAGGAGGTTGGCCGTGAAGTTTCGCACCAGCGGTGCGGGTCGCCGGAGCAGGGCGTTCGACAGCTCCTGGGGATTCGTGATGTCGGTGCCGTCGTACAGCCGCCCGCGCGTATCGAGCGGCATGCCGTTCTCCTTGATGCGCCACTGCCCCGTCACGTCGAAGTTGTCGAGCGCCAGCCCGATGGGATCCATGAACTGATGACAGGCCATGCACACCGGATTGGCGCGGTGCATCTCCATTCGCTCACGCGTGGTCAGCAGGCGTCCCTCCCGTGCGCCTTCCGTTTGCTCGAACGCGGGCACGTTGGGCGGCGGCGGCGGCGGCGGCGTGCCGAGCAGCACTTCCATCACCCACTTGCCGCGGAGGACCGGCGACGTCCGGTCCGCGTGCGAGGTCAGCGTGAGAATGCTGCCGTGACCCAACAGGCCACGCCGGGTCGCGTCCGGATACGTGACCCTGCGGAACGCCGGCCCATGCACGTTGGCAATCCGGTAGTGCCGCGCCAGCCGCTCGTTCACGAACGTGTAGTCGGCGGTAAGCAGCTCGAAGAAGCTGCGGTCCTCTCGCACGAGGTGATCGAAGAACAGCTCCGTTTCGCGGCGCATCGCGGCGGCGAGCGTCTGATCGAAGTAGGGGTACGACAGCGCGTCGGGATGCACCTTCTCCAGGTCTTGCAACCGCAGCCACTGGGCGGCGAACCGCGTGGCCAGGGCCTCGGACCGGCGATCGGCCAGCAAGCGCCTGGCCTGGGCCGTCAGCGTCTCGGGCCGTGACAACTCCCCGCGGGCCGCGACCTCCAGCAGCTCCTGATCGGGCGGCGCGCCCCAGAGAAAGAACGACAGGCGCGAGGCCAGATCCACGTCGCTGATGGCATAGTCGCCGTTCGCCACCCGCTGCGACGGCGTCTCCTCCAACCGGAACAAGAAGTGCGGGCTCGCAAGGATCGCCTGGAGCGCCGTACGAATCCCGCTCTCGAATCCCTGAGCCGCCGCCCCACGTTCGTAGAAGCCCATCAGGTCGCGGAGGTCCTCCGCCGACACCGGCCGCCGATACGCCTGCGCGGCGAGGCGCTGCACGATGCTCTCCGCGCAGGGCCGGGCCTCCTCCGGCGCCGTGGGCCGGCAGCTGAAGACCCGCCGCCGGCTTGGCGTGTCCGACACACCGGTCACCACATAGGGACCCACGATCGCGAGATCGCGCAGATGCGGCAGCGTGGTGACGCCGTATCCCAGCCCGATCTGCGTGTCGGCCAGCGTATGATCCACCGGCGCGATCACGTCATCCACCACACCCTCGAAGCGCCGGAGGAACGCCGCGGTGACGCGGTGCGCGCCGGCGCGGACGACGATCGAGTCCGTGGCGATCGTCATGCCGTTGGGGTCGGACTCGGTCATCCAGCGATCAATGTCCAGCACGGCCGCGCGCTCTCCGTCAATCGAGATCTCGATCTGCTCGTTAAGAGCCGTGCGGCCGTACAACTCGCCCTCCGGCGCCGAGTGGAGCATGACCCGAAAGACGTACAACCCGTCCGCCAGGAAGTGGTGAACCACGGACACCCCGCCGCGCGTTCCGATCGGCGCTCCGTCCACCCGGTCCAGTTGCGAGGCCGTGCGCGGCACCTTGTACGTGGCCGACGTCGGGCCCGCCGCGGGATCGCCCACGGCGATGCGGCTGAGCTGTGCCGCCGCCCGCAGATAGCCGTCCACCAGCGTGGCCGACGGCATCTGCACGTCGGCGATGTTGTCGAAGTTGGCGCTCTTGGTATCGAGCGGCAGGTAGTCCCCCGGTTCGATCTCGAGACCGAGGAGATCCCGAATGGAGGCGCGGTATTCCTCGCGGTTGAGGCGCTGGAACGAACGAGCACCGGGATGGGGATTCGACGCCGCGACCGCGTCTATCCGCCGCTCCAGGGCCTCGGCCAGCGCGCCCAAGGTGTCTCCCCCCGGCCGCGGCACGCCCGGCGGCGGCATCATCCCCGCGCGCAGCTTGCGAATCATCTTCTCGGCGACGTCCGGCCGTTTCTCCGGCGCCGCGACATCGAAGCCCGCGAGCGACAGGTTGCCCGTCATGGCCTGCGGATTGTGGCACAGGACGCAGAGCCCGTTCACGATCCGATTGAGGGCATCGGTCGAAACCGTGTCGGCGGGCGCCGATGGAACCGTGGCGCCGAAAGCCCGGGAGGTGGCGTGAGCGGAGCCGGCCGGCGACGGCGCGGCGGCGACAGCGCCGGGATGCGACGCCACATCGAAGCGTACCGCGGGAACGGCGGGCCCTCGGATTGCGGCCAGGCCGACTGAACACACCGCGGCGCCCAGGACGGGCAACGTGCGCTTGGTCATCCCTGCCTCACCAAGGTGGCACAATGGTGCAGCGGTTACGGCGACGCAGCCGGGCAGAAGGGGCCCAAAGCCGCGGGTTCACCCGACGCAAGTACCGGAACAGGATGCGACGAACAGCCGCAATAAGATGCGACGAACGGCCGGGAGATGCCAGACCGGCCCCCGGTTGGTCCGGGGGTGGCCTCCAGGGCCCTAGTGCGACAGACCGTAGACGATGTAGTTGATGGCGAGCTTGTACGCCTCGTTCGTGATGTTGACGTGCCGCCACCCCCGATCCGACCACTCCATATAGTCGCCGATGTCGTTGTTGTAGTTGATCACCACCATCAGGCGCTTCCTCGGGTCGTTGGCTTCGTGAATCCCGTGGAACTCGGCCTTGAGGTGGGGATCGTGGGGATATGACATGTCGAGGGACTCGATGCGGAAGAACACATCGAACACGGGATGCGACGCGTCGAGCCGGTCAATCCGGGCGTCGGGCAGCACGCGCAGCATCTGGGTCTCGAAGTTACGCCACTCTCCCCGCATGAAGTCGTCCACGATGAGAAACCCGCCTTTGGAGAGGTACGCGCGCAGACCCTCGACCTCCGACTCGCTGGGCAGCCAGTAGCCGGGTTCCGAGAGATAGGCCACAGGGTACTTGAGCAGGTCCGGATCATCGAGCGCGTGGATGTTGCTGCCGCGCACGTGCGGGCGGAGGGCGGTCACGTCCTCCATCAGGGCCATGAGGTGGCGTTCCATGGTGGGGTAGTCGAACTCCCAGCCACTCCGCCGATGGACGGTGTAGCGAATCCGCGCGAAGGTGAACCGGCCGTCGTAGCGGACGTTCGGCTCCAACTCCATGACCCGCCAGCCGCGGCGCTGCGCGGGCAGATCTCCGGCGGCGGCGGTCGCGAGCGCCAGGATAAGCCCGGCGGCGAACCAGCATCTGCCACGGAGTGTCACGGGAAGGAATATGGCGTGAGAACACAACGGCGTCGCGGGGCTTGACAAGGGGCCCCGCGACAGCGACTACCGTGGTCCGTACCCGCGCCCCGCGGCGCCCATGCCGTCACGCCCTGACGTCACCCCAGAGCTTCCATGACCGGCGTTCGCTTCCTCAACGAGATCCGTGCCGCGGATGGCGCCCTGGCAGGCGGCAAGGGAGCGAATCTGGGCGAGCTGGCCGCCGCCGGCCTTCCCGTCCCTCCGGCGTTCATTGTCTGCACGGAGGCGTATCAGGAGTTTGTGGATCGGGCCGGGATCGGGCCGGGCGTCGCTGCGCTGGCCGGCGCCTCCAGAGACGACTTGGTCCGGCGGTCCGCCGCCCTTCAACGAACGCTGCTCGAGACGGAAATCCCGCCCCCCCTGGCCGAGGAGATCATGGCGGCTCACAGCCGTTTGGTCTCGTCGCGCGGTGACCACGTACCGCTCGCGGTTCGCAGCTCCGCAACGGCGGAGGATCTCGCGGGCGCCAGCTTCGCGGGCCAGCACGGGACGTACTACTACGTCAGTGCCGCGCGCTTGCTGCCCATGGTCCGGCGTTGCTGGACCTCGCTGTGGAGCCCCGAGGCCGCGGTATACCGCGCCACGCACGGCATTCCCCACGCCTCCGTCCTCATGGCCGTAGTGGTGCAGGAAATGATCGAGTCCCAGGTATCCGGGGTGGCTTTCACCGCGAACCCCGTGACCGGCTCCACCGACGAGATCGTGATCGAGGCCAGCTGGGGCATGGGCGCGGCGCTGGTGGACGGGCGCGTGACCCCGGACCGTTACATCGTCGCGCGGGAGAGCCTCCACGTGCGCGAGCGCCGGATCGCCGACAAACGCGCGATGGTCCGGGCCCGCGTGTCCCGAGAGCGGGACGCGCGATTGGATCGGGTCTCCGTGTCCATGCAGCGCCGGGCAACGCTCGAAGACCGCGACGTTCGTGCCGTGGCCGACCTGGCCGCGTCGTGCGAGCGCCTGTTCAAGAAGCCGCAGGACGTGGAATGGGCCATGGCG
Organism: uncultured Gemmatimonadaceae bacterium; assembly: GCA_964627675.1. Lineage (GTDB taxonomy): Bacteria > Gemmatimonadota > Gemmatimonadetes > Gemmatimonadales > GWC2-71-9 > JACQHC01. Next base: position 2,008 of record CAZVKD010000180.1, on the reverse strand, counting down.
GATGGGCACCTCTATGTACTGCAGTCACGCCCTATCACGGCGTTGGGTCCAGCGGTCGCGGACCCGCCGGCGAAAGGCAAGTGGGTGCTGTTCAAGGCGCTGGCCGAGAACTTCACCGATCCCTTGACGCCGCTCACCATGGACCTGCTGATGCAGCTCCGGCCGCCGGGCCTGCGGTTCATCGGCGGACGCCTGTATCTGCGCCTGGACGTCGCGCGAGCGATCGTGCCGCTCGACCTCTCGGACGAAGATCTGGCGGACCTTCTGTACCTGAGCGAGACCGCCTCCGGAACGCCGTTGCGGATCTCGTGGCTCAAGGTCCCGGTCGCCCTCTTGGCCCTGTTGGTGACCCACCTGGTCCTGGGCGTCCTGCTGGCGCGCAGTCGCGACATGCCGAATGACTTCATGGACCGCTATCGCACACTCTGCCGTCAGGTGGTGGACGATCGGCTCGTGGATCCACCGGGGGCGGTGCGCCGACTGTTTCTGCTGCCCCGCCTGCTCGATCCGTTGGCTCACATGGTGATGTGGGTCAACATATGCTCCATGCGGTTCATGCCCTGGATGGCGGCACTCAAGTGGATGTTGCGTCGCTGGGTACCGGCGGCGGGCTCGGACGTCGTTGCGCTGCTCTCCTCCGGCAGCGAAGGCGTGTTGTCCGCCGAGATGGGGCGCGAAATCGCGCAGCTGGCGCGGCGGGCCCGGCGATCGGCGGTCGTGCAAGACATTCTGCTCGGTGCGGCGCCCGAAGAGGCGCTGGCGCGGCTGTCGGCCGAGCCGGCCGCGCGTGCCTTTCTGGAGCAGCTCGCCGCGTTCCTCGCCGTCCACGGGCATCGCACCATCAAGGAATTCGAGCTCGCGGCGCCGCGATGGGAGGAGAACCCGGCGCCCGTGCTGGGGATGATTCGCAATCACCTGCTGGCCGAGCAGGATCCCGTGGATCATGGGGCGTACGCGCAGGCGGCGCGTGAGCGACTCGAGTCCGACATCCGGAACGCGATCGAGACGCTGCCGCTGGAGCGCGCGCTGGGCTTGCGCCGCCGTCTGATTGGGCTTGCCGCGGGGCGAGCGCGGTACTACCTCCGCCTGCGCGAGAACTCGCGCTTCTATCACATCAGGGGGTTCGGCGCAGTGCGGAAGAAGGTCCTGGCCGTGGAAGACGAGCTGGTGCGCGCCGGGAAGCTCAAGTGTCGGGACGACATCTTCTTTCTCACGTGGGACGAAGTCGCCGCGCTCAGGGCCGGTCGGCTGCAATGGAGCGACGTGGAAGATCGGATCCGCGCCCGGCGGCTCGAGCACGCGCGCTGGTCCGCCCTCCGGCCACCGAAGGCGATCGGCATCGCGCTCGATCGGCCGCGCGGGGAGAACGGCTCGGTGCTCCGGGGTCATGGCGCCTCGCCCGGCCGCTATCAAGGTCAGGCCCGCGTCGTGCTCGACCCATCCACCGATGCCCTGTTGCACCCCGGCGAGATTCTCGTGGCCCCGTACACGGATCCGGCGTGGACGCCGCTGTTTCTCACCGCGGGCGCGGCCGTGCGCACGATCTCGCTGCGGCTGCGCGTCCCGCGCATTATTCTGCTGCTGTTCTTCGATCGGCTGCCGAACAAGGAGGTCCGGTTCACCCGCCAGAACGTGTTCGCCCGCGATCGGAACACCTGCCAGTATTGCGGGGCCAAATTCGAGCGCGGCGATCTGAAACTCGACCATGTGGTGCCGCGGCGGACTACGAATATGCTGCGGATGTTCGGACTCA
>CAZVKD010000180.1:0-245 GCA_964627675.1 uncultured Gemmatimonadaceae bacterium | reverse complement strand
ACTGGTCCAACGTCGTGTGCAGTTGCGTCCCCTGTAACCGGCGCAAGGGTTGCCGGACGCCCGCCGAGGCTGGCCTGCGCCTGATTCGCAAGCCGAAGAAACCGCGCTGGCGCGCCTTCGTCGAAATCCAGTTTCGGCAGACGGCCGACCGGAGCTGGCGGCATTTCCTTGATCTGGCTTATTGGAACGTGGAATTGGGCGCCGATTGAAACGGGCGCCTTTTTTTTCGCTTGCCGCTTGCGCAA
>CAZVKD010000179.1:0-6487 GCA_964627675.1 uncultured Gemmatimonadaceae bacterium | reverse complement strand
TAAAGCGGGCACCCAGTCGGCGCACCTCGGCCGGCCCGCCACGCGGGACGATCTGGCGGAAGTCGCCTCGCTCCGCCGCCGCCGTGGCTTCCACCAGCGCGTGGATGGGGCGCGCGATGCGACCGGCGATGGCGAATGCCCAACCCAGCACGACGATCGTGAACAGGCCGCCGAATACCAGGGCCCGCGTGAGCGTGGCGCGGGCGGGAGCGAGCGCCTCACTGGTCTCCAGGCCCGCGAACACGCGCCACCCGGTTTGCGGAACCACCGCGATGCCCCAGAGGCGGTCCACGCCATCCATACCGCGGCCGGTCGCACTACCTCCTTCCGTCCGGGCGAGCGCCGTATCCACGATCGCCACACCCCTTACATCTCGCCCGACCCACGACTCCGGGTCACGCGTACGTACGATGACTCGACCGGACTGGTTGATCACTGCCGTCACCCACATGGACGCCATCTGGGCAGCCGCGATGGAGGAATGCAATCGGCTCAGGTCAAGGCTCACGCCCACCACGCCGTGCCGCCGGCCGTCCGGGGCGCGGATGGCTCTTGCCGCGGCGACGGTCCACTCCCCGCTGATGCGCCCCCGGAGGGGACCGTCGTACACGACCGTGTCGGTGGCCCACGCCTGGCGGAACCAGTCGCGGTCGGCGACGTTCACGCCCTCCGGCGGGAGCGGGGCGGCCGAACACGTGATGCGACCTGCGGCGTCGGCGAGCGAGACATTGCTGAACTCGACACCGAGCGCAATCACCTCGGCCAGGCGAAGCCGCTCGCAGTCTTGCACGCCCAGCCGCGCGGCGCGGTCCGCCAGAGAGGTCGCCATGACCGCGGCGTCACGCAGGGAGGCGGCAAGGGCGAAGGCGGACGCGCGCGCCACGTCCAGCGCGGTCGTCTGCGCCCGCCGGGCGTCCGCGGTCACGAACCGATACGCCACGTAGCTCAGCAGCCCGAGGAACGGCAGGGCAACGGCGAGCGTCAGTCCAAGGAGCTGCCAACGGAGCGTCCAAGGGGCGCGCCAGGCCCGCCGAGCGAATGGCGCCCCGACGCGTGTCACGGGCGGCATCGTCACCATTCGTCGCTCAGCGTCGCTTCCGCGTCGCCGGCGGCGTCTCGCCCCTCCGGCGAGGCCGTGTGCCGCGCCTGGGCCTGCAGGTTGTCCGCGAACGGCGGCATCACGACACCCCCGTCGGTCACGATGGCGTTGATCAGCTCCGCGGGCGTGACGTCGAAGGCCGGATTGTAAACCGAGATGGCCGCGAACGAGGTGACCTCTTCCCCCGGGCGCTCCTCGATCGGGACTTGGTCTCCCGAGGCCAGCGCGAGATCCACGCTGCTGCGGGGCGCCGCCACGTAGAACGGGATGTCGTGCGCCCGCGCCAGAACGGCGAGCGCGTAGGTGCCGATCTTGTTCGCGGTGTCCCCGTTGGCGGCGATGCGATCGGCCCCGGTCAGCACGAAATCAACGTCGCCGCGAGCCATCAGGGACGCCGCCGCGGAATCCACAATCAGGCGGGCCGGAATCCCGAGCCGGGCAAGCTCCCACATGGTGAGACGAGATCCCTGGCCGAGCGGCCGCGTTTCGCACGCGATCACGTCAATCCCTTTGCCGTGCTCGTGCGCGGTGCGGATGATGCCGAGGGCCGTCCCAATGCCGCCGGTCGCGAGCATGCCGGTGTTGCAAATGGTCAGCGCCGTCGCCCCCGCCGGGACCACGGCTTGCCCGAATCGTCCGATCGCCTCGCACATGGCGGCGTCTTCATCCCAGATTCGGTCGGCCTCGTCCCGGAGAAGCCCGGCCACGGCCGCCTGGTCTGCGCCCCGCCCGAACGCCCGCTCCGCCACGTGTCGCATGCGCTCCAGGGCCCACTGGAGGTTGACCGCCGTGGGCCGAGCGGTCGCCAGGCGCTGCACCGCGTGGCTCACCCAGTCCAGGGTCAGACCCGGCGCAGAGCGTCGCCGCCCGTCATCATCCTCGGTTGCCCCCTGCCGTCGCGCGCGATGCGCCGCCTTCCCCTGCCCGTTCTCGCTGGTGGCTCTCTGTCGTTCCGCCGCCGCGGCCAGGCCCATCGCCGCCGCGATCCCGATCAGCGGAGCGCCCCTGACGCGAAGGCAGCGAATGGCCTCGACCAGGGTGTCAATCGTGTCGAGGTCGAGATACCGTACCTCGCGCGGCAGGAGTGTCTGGTCCAGCAATCGCACCGCGCCCGTCGGGGCCCAGGCGATCGCCTCCGTCCGGATGGGCATGGTTTGAACGTATCGCAAGTCGCGGGGAATCGTGAGGGCACTGTCACCGTTCTCTGGGCCCTGATGCCGGTGCTATCCGTCCAGGCGTGAGGCGTGCGTACACCACCCGGTGGACATCGCCTGGGTCAAACGTTGGGGAATGCGGTTCGATCACGTCACAGGCCGGGGGCGCCGAACCGCGGCGCCCCCGGCGAGAAGTCTGTCCTGGCTACTCCTTGGCGGCCGGCTGATGGCAGAGTTTGCAGACGGCCTCGGTGCGGCCCTTGTGGTCCGCCGGCACGTCGGGGACCGCCTCCATCACGCCAACGTTGTGGCACATCATGCACTTGTCTCGCCCGGCCGCTGCATGGGACATCGCGGGCGGCGTCTTGCTTTGCATCGCGGCGTCCGGGGCGTGGCACCAGCCGCACGCTTCCACGGGCCAATCCGCGGCGTGGCTCGCCGGGGCATCCGGCACCGCTTCCATCACGCCCTTGGCGTGGCACATCATGCACTTTTCGCGACCGGCGGCCGCGTGCTTCATCACCGGTGGCTTCGCCGCAGGCGCTGGCGTCTGCGCCGCCGCCGAGCCGGCGACGAGCCCCGCCGCCGATACCAGGGCCAGGGACACCACCCAGTGCATCCGTTTCATGGATCAGCCTCCTCGCGCGATGTCAGTCGTGACCTGGTATGCCGTGTGCCTCACGTGATACACCGCAGAAGATCCACCGGCGCGGGGCCGACCGCCAGCGTCGGTCGCGCCGGGCTTGGCCCCTCACATAAATCCGCCCCCGATGAAGGTTTCGTGAAGCACCGGTGACGCCGCGCTGCTAGCGCGTCGGGTTCGCGGTATACCCGAGGTATGTGAGCACGATCACGTAGGCAATCAACCCGAGCCCGAGCCAGGTGAACGCCGGGCTCGACTCGCCCCGCGCCGCCCGCCGGTCCAGCAACGGTACCAACAGGAGCCCCACGCCGCCGAGGGCGAATGCCAGGATCCCTGCCGCTTCTCCCTCGATGAACAGCAGGTGGGCGGGCAGGTACTTCAAGGTCTGGAACATGAACATGAAGTACCACTCGGGTTTGATGCCCGCCGGTGCGGGGGCAAACGGATCGGCCTTCGATCCGAGCTCGGTGGGGAAGAACGCCGCAAGGGCCGCCAGCGTGGCCAGCGCCACGAGCCAGCCCACGAGATCACGGAGCAGGAAGTTTGGGAAGAACGGTATGACGGGAACGGGCTCGCGGCGCGCCTCGATCCGCGGCGGGACGCTCATGCCGTGCTTCTGCACCAGGAACAGGTGAATCCCGATCAGCCCAACGGCAACGACCGGGAGAACAGCGACGTGGATGGCGTAGAACCGCGTCAGCGTGGCACCGGTGACGTCCTCTCCGCCACGCAACACCCGAAGCATGAACTTGCCCACGAGCGGCACCACGCCGACGATCTCCGTCCCCACTCGGGTGGCGAAGTACGCCAGTTCGTTCCACGGCAGGAGATATCCCGTAAACCCGAAGCCAAGCGCGACACCAAGCAAGACGAACCCGGTCACCCAGGTCAACTCTCTCGGCGGACGGTACGCCTTGAGCAAGAGCACGGAGAGGAAGTGCAGGAACAAGGCAAGGATCATGAGGTTGGCGGACCATGCGTGGATGGATCGCACGAGCCATCCGAACTGCACTTCCGCCATCACGAACTGGACCGACTCGTACGCTTCCTCCGCGGTGGGGCGATAATAGAACAGCAACAGCACCCCGGTACCGACCTGGACGGCGAAGAGAAACAGTGTCATCCCGCCCAGGTAGTACCACACGCTGTGCTTGTGGAGGGGCACCTGCTTCTTCAGAGCGACCTTGCCCAGCTCGGCCAGACCGAGCCGGTCATCCAGCCACGACCAGAGCGTCACTCAGGCGCCCTTCGTGATCACGATCTGGTCACCACGAACGTTGACCTCGAACCGGTCCAACGGCTTCGGCGGCGGGCCCTCCACGTTGAGGCCGTTGAGATCAAAGTGTCCGTTGTGGCACGCGCACCAGATCTGGCTCAGGTCGGTCCGGTACTGCACGATGCATCCCAGGTGCGTGCACGTAGCGCTGAAGGCTCGCAGCTCGCCGCCGGGGGTGCGGACCAGAAGACCCGGGCGATTGCCGAACTTGAAAATCTGACCAGAATTGGCGGGCACATCCCCGGGCTTCAGCGCCAGCGTGACCGACGCCGCCGCGGACTCGCCCGCGGGAGGCGGGACCAAGTATCTGCCGACGGGGTACAGCACCGCCAACACCAGGCCGCCAAGACTCGTGCCGAGCAACCAATCCACGAATCGCCGCCGGCTATGCCCCGGAACGTTCACGTCCTCAGCCATAGGTCAGGCTCCCCTGTCGTGGCGCGTCACGCCGTGGCGCGCAGCTCCTTCGAGTTCACGGATCTTCAGCATCAGTCCGCCGATCAGCGCGAGGATGATGGCGACGGAGATCGCGAGTCCGGTGCGCCGGAAATTCAACTCGGCGAGCGCCCGATGTCCGGCCGCCACGCCCGAGTCGCTGACCGCCAGACCCTTGTCCACCTCCGCGCGCACGGCCTCCAGTTGGAACGCGTGCACCGCCGTTCGCGCGGCAATGCGCGCGTTGTGGGCGGCGTCCAGGTCGAAGCGCGCCTGGCTCACTTCCATGCCCGCCCGTTCGGCGCGCGCCAGGAGCTGCCGCGCGGAATCGAAGCGAGCTTCCAGCGTTTCCAGCTGCTGCCGCATCGCCACTGCGGTGATGCCACCGGGATCACTTGCCACATGGCAGTTCTTGCAGATGGCGCTGTCATTCAGCCCGAGCAGTTCGAGTGTGGCGTCCTGAATGTCATGATTCCCGTGACAGGTGGCGCAGCCGGGCACGCCCATGGCCGTGAAGGCTTGCGCGTGGCGACTCTCCCGAAACCGATCGGCGATCGTCGCATGGCACTGGCCGCAGACGTTCCCCACCCACGACACGCCGGGCGGCGCCGCCCCGTGGTTGCCATGACAGTCATTGCAGGTGGGCGCGGAGAGGTCGCCGGCCTCGGACAGGAGTCGCCAGTGGACGCTCCGCTGATAGCGCGCAAGCTGATCCGCGGGGATGCCGTAGGGCCGCATCCGGTTGGCATCGGCGTGGCACGCCCCACAGGTGGCGGCGACGTTGAGGGGATGAACGCTCGAGCGCGGATCTGACGGCGGCCGGACCTGATGCGCCGGGTGACAGCTCGAGCAGGTCGCGACCAGCGTGTCGCCCATCCTGGTGAGGCGCTGCCCGTGAACCGACGAGAGGTACTCGGTCACCTGATCCACCCGCAGCGCCGGGTTGTAGCGGCGCATGACCTCGGCGCTGGAGTGACAGCGACCGCACACGTTGAGCAGGGTCCGCCCGCGCGGGCGGCCGATGAAGCCCCGGGTGGGATCCATGCTCTCGAATCCTTCCGCCGCGGCGTCTCCCCCGTGGCACGCCACGCACCCGAAGCCGCGCTCGGCGTGGACGTCCGTCGCGAAAAGCTTGACGGGACTGGAAAGACGGTCATCGGGAAACGCCCCGTGGCACGCGACGCATGATCCACCAGGAGTAGTTTGACCGCCAGCCGTGGCGGACAAGGCCACGAGACACAGGAGGGCGACCGCCGCCACCCCGGCACGCGGTAGAGCCTCCGATTCGAGGTAAGCCGTCAGGTCGGCAACGTCCGCGGGGCTCAGCGACGGCCAACCGCCGGGGATCGGGCGCGCGGTCATGTGGTTCCACAGCGAGGCCACTACGGCCGCCGGCGAGTCGAGACCGCGCAGCCCTTCGAGACGGCGGGCCGCCGCCGGCGGCTCGGCATGGCACCTGCCGCAGCGCTCGCGGGCGACCCGAGCCCCTCGCACCGCATCGCCCGCGTCGGCGAAGTACCCTCCGGCGTACAGGTAGGCCACGAGATCCGCCATCTCGTGGGCCTCGAGCTTGGGGATCGCCACGCCGCGTTGACGCATTTCCCGGACCATGCCGGGCGCTTTGTTCCACATGGCGGCGGCAAAGTCCAGCACGCTGGCATATCGCCGCTGGGCGCCGAGATCCGGGCGCTCGCGCGCGCCGGCGGCGTCACCGTGGCAGCGAACGCAGTGTTTCTGCTCGAAGAGCGCGCGGCCGCGTTCCACTTGGCCCGGCACCACGTACAGCGCCACCGATGGCACGTCGGCCTCGGCACCTTTCACGTACGCCAGCAAATCGCGCAGTTCGGTGCCGGTGAACGTGGGCCGGCGGAAGAGATGGA
>CAZVKD010000178.1:0-6498 GCA_964627675.1 uncultured Gemmatimonadaceae bacterium | reverse complement strand
ACGGTCGCAGGAACGAAAACCTCCGAACCGCGGACTACCTGCTGTGGAACAGCGGCAGTCGTGCGGCGGGCGGAAGCGGGAGCGTGGGCTACCGGGCGCCCTGGGGATCCGTCATGGCGGCCTATTCGCACCTCGACCAGCGCGTCGAGTTCACCGAAGAGGATCCAGACGAGACACCCAATCAGCGCATCGCCGAGCAACGCGGGCGTCTGGGGGCGAGCCTGCCCCTGGGACGATCGCGCCTGGAGGTGACGGGGGGGTACGAGCGGAACCGACGCCGCGAGTTCGAGGACGAGGCGGCAACGGACGTAGCCGTCGGGTTGCTCTCCAAGACGTATCTGGGGACCGCGCACCTGCACCACTTCCTCGCCCCGAACGTGGGCGGCGTGCTCGGCGTGAGCGGCTATCGCAACCGGTTCGACAAGTTCGGTTCGGAGACGCTCATACCGAACAGCACCGCCGACAACGTGGGCGTGTTCGTGTTCGAGCAGGTCGAAGCCGGCCGGTGGAACCTGTCGCTGGGTGGTCGGTTCGACCATCGCAGGCTCGATGTCGAGTCCGACGCGGACATCGGTGTCACCGCGCAGACTCGGACCTACAACTCTGCCACCGGCAGCGTGGGCGTGCTCCTGCGCGCCGCGGAACCGGTTGCGCTGGTGCTCAACGTGGGACGCGGCTTTCGCGCGCCGTCCTCCTTCGAACTGTTCGCCAATGGGGTGCACGAAGGCACACTCGCCTTTGAGCGCGGCAACCCGGCGCTGCGGACAGAGAAGTCGCTGAATACCGATTTCGCGATCCGGCTGAGCACCTCGAACGCGTCGGGCGAGGTCGGGGGGTTCGTCAACCAGGTGCGGGACTTCATCTTCACGGTGCCGTCCGGCACCACCGATTCGGCGTCCGGACTGCAGATCTATCAGGTAGAGCAGGGCGACGCCCGACTCGCCGGGTTCGAGGGCGCCCTGGAGTACCATCCGACCTCCTTCCTGCACCTGCGCGGCACTGCCGACTACGTGGCCGGGCAGAACACTACCACCGGGCAGCCGCTGCCGAGCATTCCGCCGTTTCGGGCGACCTATACGGTGCGGCTGGAAGGCGAAGGCACGAGTGTGCTCGCGCGCCCGTATCTGTCCGTGGGCGGAGAGACACATGCGCGCCAGACGCGCCTGGACCCCGCCGAGCGAGAGTTCTTTGCCCAGGCGTTCGACGGCGCCGGCTACCAACCCAGGGGTTACACGCTCGTTCACCTGGCGGCGGGATTCGCGAGCCGGGCAGGCGCGATGGAACTGCATTTCGGCGTTCAGGTGCGGAATGTTCTGGACCAGCCGCATGCCGACTTCTTGAGCCGCTTGAAGACGAGCGCGCCCAACCCGGGCCCGGGGCGCAGCGTCACGCTTCGCCTCACCAGCGAGTTCTAGGATCCGGGCCGCGGACGGTGGGTGGCGTTGACTCGGGCGCCTACTCGGCCCCCGGTGAGGGGCCGGCCATGATCTCGCCGGCAACGTCACCACCCCCCGCGCCCGCGGGCCGCGGGGCGCGGAAGGGAACCCGTCAGGGCACCTTGTGGGCCGCGGCGAGCGCGCGATCGAATGTCTTGATTTCTTTGACCGCCCGCCGCTTGCAGCAGGCCAGGTGCAGCAGATCGCGGGCGCCCAGACCGGGATGCCGTCCCACCAAGACTCTGGCCAGCCGGACATCCTCCCGCTCCACCGGCCACACCACGCCACACCGCGCCTCGGCCAGCGCGAGCGCGGCATCCAGTGTCTCGAGTCGGTTCACGGGCAGGTACGCGTGGAGCAGTTCCTGCAACACCTCGGCGGACGTGACGAGCCGCTCGCCGCGCTGCAAGGTCTCCTGGAAGAATCTGCGCGCGTTCTCCCGCAATGGATGCGACCCGCCCACGGCGTACATCACGACGTTGGTGTCAACGAAGATCACGGGGCTGAGGGGCCGGATCGAATGGAAGTCTCGATGACGCGGCGGTGCTCCTCCCAGTCAGGCTCGCTGCCGCTCTCGCGCCCATCGCACTCCGCGAAGAACGCTTGCAACTCCTCCAGCGTGTCCAGCGGTCTTGCGCGTTCCGCCGCCACGAGTTTCTCCCGCCCCGCCTGGCGCAACCAAGCCGCCAGAGACTTCCCCTCGCGCTCAGCCTGCTGCCGGAATCGCTCTCTCTCCGACTCGTCTATTGGGACTTGAATCCTGGCCACCGAGCCTCCTACCATTTACTTGCATGCGTACTATTAATACACATACACAGTTTACGTACGTAATTCATGATAGTCAACCCACCTTTGGAAGCACTGCGTTGATAGCTGGGGGAAATGCCCCAGTCCGGTAGCTGCCTGGCCCGCCTTCCCCGCCCCGAGATATCCGGTCAGCCACGCAACATATTGTTGTGAAAAGACTTACGTGTACTGCATGGCCTGGTCTGCCTCCTGCGGCCGCGTCTGAGCCGCGCTCAAGCAAGGAGAATATCGCGTATGGCCATGTCTGACATTCCCCCGCAAGAAGCGGTGGCTTCGTGAAACCCGTTGCAGCTGCGGTCTTCGCTGCCAGTCTGCTGGTGTCAGGGTCGGTGCTTGGTCAAGATGGGCGATCATCCGACACGTTGTCGCTCGCCCAGGCTGTGGCTCGCTCGCGCGCGGCCAACCCCATGCTGCGCGCCACGCGACTCCGCGCCGAAGCCGCGTGGGAGCGCGTGCCGCAAGCTGGCGCGCTGCCGGACCCCGAACTGTCGTTGGGCCTCATGAACCGCACGGTCGGCAGCCTGGGGTCAACCATGGACCCCATGACCATGAACCAGCTTCAGCTCGACCAACTGCTGCCCTGGCCCGGCAAGCTCGGATTCGCCAGGGATCGCGCGGAACGACTGGCACAGGCGGAACAGTTCGACGCGGAAGACGCCGAGCTGATGCTGATCGCTCGGGTCAAAGCGGTCTATTACGAGGTCGCCTACATGGACCGTGCGCTGGATATCATGGCCCACTCGCGCGATCTGCTCCGGGACTTCGCTGAGGTGTCGCAGACCATGTACGCCGTGGGTTCGGGACTCCAGCAGGACGTGCTCCAGGCGCAGGTGGCGGTGGCCCGCATGACCGGTGAGATCACCGTGATGGAGCAGGAGCGGGTGGCGATGGCCGCGCGCCTCAATGCGCTGATGGGGCGAGACGCCACGGAGCCCATCGGGGCCCTCGAGCTTCCGTCGGTCGGCGTGGAGCTACCCGGGATGGACACGCTGATGGCGCTGGCCGTGGAGCGGAGACCGAGGCTGCGCGCGGCGCGGGAGCGCGTCCAGGCAGCCGAAGCGGCCTATCGGCTGGCCCGCCGGGAGCTGTATCCCGATCTCATGCTCGGCGCGAGCTATGGACAGCGGCCCGCGTTCGACGACATGGCGTCGCTCATGATCGGGATCCGGATCCCGTTGTGGGCTCGCTCCCGCCACCTGCCCATGCGAAAAGAAATGGAGGCCATGCAGGCCATGGCGGACGCCGAGGCCCGCGACCTGTACAACGAGACGTTCGCGGCGCTCGCGGAGTTCCGGGCCCAAGCGGTGCGGAGCCAGAATCTCGCGCGGCTCTATGCCACGGCGATCGTGCCGCAGGCCCAGGCGTCCGTTGACGCGGCGCTCGCGGCGTATCGGGTGGGCCGAGTGGACTACATGAGCCTGGTGGAGAACCAGATGACGGTGAATCGCTATCGAACCGAGTCCGTGCGGCTTGCCGCGGCCTATCACAAAGCGGTGGCCGAAGTCGAGGCGCTGGTCGGATCGGACCCGGGAGGGGCCCAATGAGGCACAAGGCCCTCTACGGCCTGGGCGCGCTTCTGTTCGCCGCCGGCTGCGGCGGGACCGGGCAGGCCAAGCCCGGCGCGGTCGCGATGGACATGGCCCCGGAGGAGCACGCGCGCATGGTGGCGGGCCTCACGCAGGGCGCCACCGACACAACGGGGCAGGCAATCCGGCGGGCGGTGCACCTTACCGCCCAGCAGGAGCGGGCGCTCGGGGTGGTGTACACCGCGGTCACGCGCGGGACCATGACGCGCACCATTCGCACCGTCGGTCAGATCGCGGCGCCCGAACCGATGATGGCCGATGTGACGCCGAAGATTGACGGTTTCGTGGAACTGCTCTTCGTCAACTTCACGGGCGACGCCGTCCGGAAGGGCCAGCCGCTCCTCACCATCTACAGTCCCATGCTGGTGGCGGCGCAGCAGGAGTTGCTCACGGCCAAGCGCCTGGTGTCGCAGGTGGACTCCGCCGCCGGCGAAGCCTGGCACCACGCGCGGGCGACGCTGGCCGCCGCCCGCCGCCGCCTGGCGAACTGGGACATCACGCAGGAGCAAATCGAGCGAATCGAGCAGACCGGCGAGATCACCAAGACGCTCACGCTGATGGCGCCGGTCAGCGGGATCGTGCTGGAGAAACAGGTCTTCCAGGGCCAGCAGGTGATGCCGGGCATGCGGCTGTACCGTATTGCCGATCTCTCCACGGTCTGGGCCGAGGGCGACGTCTTCGAACAGGACCTCCAGTTCGTGCGCGCGGGAGCGCAGGCGCACATCGAGGTGGCCGCCTACCCCGGACAACACCTCATGGGCCGAGTGAGCTTCGTGTACCCCACGGTGAACCCGGACAGCCGGACCAACCGGGTCCGCGTGAGCGTACCGAACCCCTCCTTGAGGCTCAAGCCCGGTATGTACGCCACGATCTACTTCGACGTGACCATCGGCCCCGGCGTGCTGCTGGTGTCCATGGACGCCATCGTCGTGACGGGCGAGCGGAACCTGGTGTTCGTGCGGGGCTCCGACGGCGTGCTCACGCCGCGCGAGGTGGTGCTCGGCGCGCGCGCGGGCAGCGCGGTGCAGATCCTGAGCGGTCTCGCCGAGGGCGAGACCGTCGTCGCTGCCGCCAACTTCCTGGTGGATGCGGAGTCTCGGCTCGCCGCGACCGGCGCCGCCATGCCCGGCATGCAACACGGCGCGGATCAGCCGCCGCCCGCCCCGACCCGAGACACCATGCCGGTCATGAAGCGCGACACGACCCCCGCGGGGGCCCGTCCATGATTGACGCCGTCATCGCCTGCTCCGTCAAGAACCGCTTCCTGGTGGCGCTCGGCACGATCGCGGTGATCGGCGGTGGTGTGTGGGCCATGCGGACCACCCCGCTCGACGCCATTCCGGACCTGTCGGACGTGCAGGTCATCGTCCAGACCGATTTCAGCGAGCAGGCGCCGCAGATCGTGGAGGACCAGGTCACCTACCCCATCGCGTCCGAAATGCTCAAGGTGCCGGGCTCACGCGTCGTTCGCGGGTTCTCCTTCTTCGGCCTCTCGCTGGTGTACGTGATCTTCGAGGACGGGACCGACCTCTACTGGGCCAGATCCAGGGTGCTCGAGTACCTCAATGGCATTCGGACGCGCCTGCCTCGGGGCGTTGAGCCCACGCTGGGGCCGGACGCCACGGGCGTGGGCTGGGTGTTTCAATACGTCCTGGAGTCCGACAGCCTTGATCTCGCCCAGCTCCGCTCGCTTCAGGATTGGTACATCCGCTACCAGCTGACGGCCGTGCCCGGTGTCTCCGAGGTGGCGAGCCTGGGCGGATTCGTCAAGCAATACCAGGTGGAGGTGAACCCCGAGCGGCTGCGGGCGTTCAGCATTCCCGCCACGCGCGTGGCGCAGGCGATCGGGGCCCACAACATGGACATCGGCGCCCGCGTGCTCGAGATGGGCGGGCGCGAGTTCATGATCCGGGGGTTGGGCTATCTCAAAGGCGTGCGGGACATCGAGAACGTCGCCGTGGGGGCCACGCCCAACGGCACGCCCATCCGCGTGCGCGACGTGGCCACCGTCCAGGTGGGACCCGAGCCGCGGCGCGGGGCCGCCGACCTGAACGGGAAGGGCGAGGTCGTGGCCGGCATCGTCGTCATGCGCTACGGGTCGGACGCGCTCAAGACCATCGAGGCCATCAAGGCGCGGCTGGCTGAAATCCAGCGCGGACTGCCCTCCGGGGTGACGCTGCGGCCGGTGTACGACCGCAGCGACCTGATTCATCGCGCCATCCGGAACCTGCGGAACAAGCTGATCGAGGAGTCGCTGATCGTCGCCGGCGTCACCGTGCTGTTCCTGCTGCACGCCCGCTCATCGCTCGTCGCGATCGTCACGCTGCCGCTCGGGATCCTGATCTCCTTCATGGTCATGCGCTGGATCGGCGTGACCGCGAACATCATGAGCCTGGGCGGGATCGCCATCGCGATCGGGGCGATGGTCGATGCGTCCATCGTCATGGTCGAGAACGTGCACAAGCACTTCGAGCATGCGGCGAGCGGGCGACGGCACTGGGACCTCGTCCGCGAGGCGTGCGTCGAGGTGGGGCCGACCCTCTTCTACGCCCTGCTGATCATCACGGTCAGTTTCATGCCGATCTTCACCCTGGAAGCGCAGGAAGGGCGACTCTTCAAGCCGTTGGCCTTTACCAAAACCTACGCCATGGCCGCCTCGTCCTTTCTGG
>CAZVKD010000177.1:0-6506 GCA_964627675.1 uncultured Gemmatimonadaceae bacterium | reverse complement strand
TCGCCTGGCCGCACTCGGGGTTTCACGGGCACGACGGCGTGTGGGTCCCGGTGGAGGAGCGGGCGTTCGCCGCCCGGCTGGCCCGCTCCTCAGCGCCCAGGGATTGCGGCGCGCGAACTGCGAAGATCCGGCAGAGCAGCTCCGCCCAGCTGGCCACCCCCGGGCCTCACGGTGTCGGACGTGGCCGAGAGGGGGCCGGGTCCGGGGGCGATGGCCGGCGTTGATGCAGGAGTTTCCACGGGCGGGCAGTCGGAGCCTTCACGCTAAGGGAGCGGTGAACCGGCGATCGGGACGGCCCGGTCCGGGAGACCCCAGCGGTAGCGGGGACCCTCAACGGAGAGGGTGGGATTCGAACCCACGATACCCTTGCGGGTATACCGGTTTTCGAGACCGGCTCCTTCAGCCACTCGGACACCTCTCCCGGTGGCTGGGATTATAACAACGACCGCACCACAAACCACAGATTCGCCGGCCGCTCGGCCAGCCGCCGCATGTACCAGGGGAACCACGCGCTGCCGTAGCTGATCAGCACCCGCACCTGCTTCCCCGCCGCGGCGTAGCGATATTGATCCGCCGTGCGGATGCCGTAGAGCATCTGAATCTCGAACCCGTCGCTCGAGATCTTCCGGCCCTGGGCCGCGGCGAGAATCCGGTCTATCAGGTTGATGTCGTGCGTGGCGATCCCGGGGGCGCGCTCCTGGCCATCGCGGGTCTCCAGCAGTCGCATCGCCAATGTGAAGAAGCGATCGTCCACGTCCGACTTGCGCGGGAACGCGATCGTGGCGGGCTCCTTGTACGCGCCCTTCACCAAGCGGATCGAGGGTTTCAACGGGAGCAACCGCTCGAGATCTTCCGGCGTGCGATACAAATACGATTGCAGGCACAGCCCCACATTGGGGTGCTTGGTGCGAGCGTTGCGGTACAGCTCGAGCGTGGCATCCACGTACGGCGAGTTCTCCATGTCCACCCACACGAACTGTCCGGTCTCCGCGGCATGCGACACGATCCGATCCAGCTGCGCCTGACACACGTCCCTGCCCAAGTTGAGACCGAGGTGCGTGGGTTTGACCGAGATGTGCGCGGGAACTCCCTCCGTCCGGATGCGGCCCATGACCTCGACGTAGTGCTGCGTCACCGCCTCGGCTTCGCCGCGGTCGTTCACATGCTCGCCGAGCTGCGTCAGTACGGTGCTGATGCCGGTCTCGGCGAACTTCCTGGCGGCCTGCACCGCCGATTCGAGGTCTTCGCCGGGCATGAACCGCCGCACCGCTCGCCGGGCGAACGCGCGGTGACGCACCTGATGTGCCAGCCACTGGTTTTCTGAGGCCGCGAGGAGTACCGAGCGCAGGAACGGCATGGTCGCCACAGGAGAGAGGGCGCTGCATAATAAAGGAATGGACGCAATCCCTCCACGTCCAATGATGACCCCCGATGTCCTGATCGCGGCGGAGCTCAAAGCGCTGGTGGGCGACGATCCCGTGCCCGGCCACGCCGTCCGCTGGATCGCCTCGCGGGAGCCGACGCCCGCGGGCGACTACCGCGCGTTCGTGTCGCTCCTGTCGCGGCCGATTGGCGAGGCGGAGCTGTCCGGACTCCCGATGCTCGCGATCGTGGCGAACTGTGCCGTGGGAGTGGACAACGTGGATCTCACGGCCTGCCGTCGGCGGGGCGTGATCGTCACCAACACGCCGGACGTCCTGACCGATTCCACGGCCGATCTGACCTGGCTGTTGATCCTGGCGGCGGCGCGGCGAGCGAAGGAAGGCATGCGGTTGCTCGAACGAAACGAGTGGGCCGGGTGGGACCCCACGCTGCTGCTTGGCATGGAGCTGAAGGGTCGAACGCTGTGCCTGGTGGGGGCGGGTCGGATCGGGCAGGCGGTGGCCCGTCGGGCGGTGGGGTTCGGCATGCAGGTCGCCTACAACGCGCCGTCACCCAAGCCGGACTTCGAGCGTGAAGTGCGGGCGCAACGGCTCGATCTGATCGCGCTGCTCCAGCGAAGCGACGTGGTGTCGCTCCATTGCCCCCTCACTGCCGAGACGCGCCTCCTGCTCAACCGCGAGCGGCTCTTCGCCCTGCGGCCGGGCGCGATCGTGGTCAACACGGCTCGCGGCGAGCTGGTGGACGAGCCCGCGTTGCTGCAGGCACTGGACTCGGGCCACGTGGCCGCAGCGGGACTCGACGTGTTCTGGAACGAGCCGCGCGTACGTCGCACGTTGATCGAGCACCCGCGCGTGGTGGCGCTGCCCCACCTGGGAAGCGCCACGCACGAGACGCGGCGCGCCATGGCCGCGCTCGCCGTGGGCAACGTCCGCGCCGTGCTGGCGGGGAAGCCGCCGCTCACGCCGGTGTCCGGCTAGGGCGCCGGGCGGCCCGCGGCGGGACGGCCCGCCCTCACTCGCCGCCAGGGCAGGCGGCGAGCGGAGCGAGTGGCCGGCCTGAGCGCACGGCGCGGTGCGTTGACGCGTTTCCCGGCCCCGCCTAACTTCCCGCCCGGCATGACGCCGGGCCAGCGCGACACCATCCTGGACGCCCGCCAGCTCGAGCGGACCCTCCGGCGCGTCGCTTCCGACATCCTGCAGTTCGCCGGCACCCCGGACCAGCTCGTCCTCGTCGGCATTCAGCGCCGCGGCGCGGAGCTGGCGGAACGCCTCGCCAGGATGATCGAGGCGAAAGAGCGGACCCGGGTCTCCCGCGGAGCGATTGACATCACGCTGTACCGCGACGACCTGGAGGTGATCGGGCCCAAGCCGATCGTCGGGCAGACCCACATCCCCGATAACCTGAACGGGCGCACCGTGATGATCGTGGACGACGTGCTCTACACCGGCCGCACGGTGCGGGCGGCCATGGAAGAATTGAGCAACTTCGGCCGGCCGGCACGCATCGGGCTCGCCGTGCTGGTGGATCGCGGAGGCCGCGAGCTGCCGATCCAGGCGGACATCGTGGGCAAGACGGTGGCGGCGAAGGCCGGTGATCGGGTGGACGTGCTGCTCAAAGAGGTTGACGGGAAGGACGGCGTCACGCTGGTCCGGGGCACGAGGACATGACGGGACCGCTGGGCAAGGACCTCCTGGGCCTGGAGCCGCTCACCAAGGAGCAGATTCACCTCATTCTCGACACCGCGGAACATTTCAAGGAAGTCTCCGAGCGCGTGATCAAGAAAGTCCCCACGCTCCGGCACAAGACCGTCGTCAATCTGTTCTTCGAAGCCTCCACCAGGACCCGCATCTCGTTCGAGTTCGCCGCCCGCCGTCTCTCAGCCGACACCGTGAGCGTCGCGGCCGCCGGATCGTCGGTGGAAAAAGGGGAGACGCTGGTGGATACCGCGCGGAACCTGGAGGCGATGCGCATTGACATGGTGGTGATGCGGCACCCGTCCTCGGGCGCCGCCAAGTTCCTGGCTGACCGCATCCGCTCCAACGTGGTGAACGCCGGCGACGGCACCCATGAACATCCCACGCAAGGGCTGCTCGATCTCCTCACCATCCGGGACAAGATCGGCAGGATCGCCGGCGTGAAGGTATGCATCTGCGGCGACATCCTGCACAGCCGGGTGGCGCGCAGCAACATCTGGGGCCTGTCCAGACTCGGCGCCGAGATCGCCGTATGCGGCCCGCCCTCGCTCATGCCGCGCGACATCGGCGCACTCGGCGTGACCGTGTTCCGGCGGATCGAAGAGGCGATCGAGTGGGCGGACGTCCTCAACGTGCTGCGGCTCCAGATGGAGCGTATGGAGGCTGGGTTCATTCCGTCGGTGCGCGAGTACTATCGCGTCTTCGGCGTCACGGTCGAACGCCTGGAGAAAGCCCCGCGCGATCTCGTGATCCTGCATCCCGGCCCCATGAACCGAGGCGTGGAGATTGACTCGCGGGTGGCGGACGGGCCGCACAGCGTGATCCTCGATCAGGTGACGAACGGCATCGCGGTGCGGATGGCGGTGCTCTATCTGCTGGCCGGCGGGCGGCCGGAATTGGCCGAGGCGGCAAAGGGGGAGTAGGCGGTGTGCCCCACGGGTCCGGCACGGCTCGGGACGAGAGAAAGAGCGTGATGGCGAAACGGCAGACCAAGCGGAGCGGAAGGGCCGAAGACGGCGGCACGGGCCGCCGGGGTCCGTCTCCATTGGCGTGGCGGGGGGCGGCGGCCGTCCCCCCGCTGCTTCTCAGGGGTGGGCGCGTGGTAGATCCCGCCTCGCGCACCGATCGCACCGCCGACCTGCTGATCCTGGAGGGCCGGATCGCGGCGGTGGGGAAGGGGCTTGCCGCGCCGGACGGCGCCGAGGTGATGGAGGCGAAGGGCCTCGTGGTCGCGCCGGGCCTGATTGACCTTCACGTCCACCTGCGGGAGCCGGGGAACGAGGACGTGGAAACGATCGCGAGCGGGGCGCGCGCCGCCGCCGCCGGCGGCTTCACCGCAGTCTGCGCCATGCCCAACACCGATCCGCCCACGGACAACCAGGCCGCCGTCGGTTTCATCGTCAAGCAGGCAGCCCAGGGCGGCGGCGCGCGGGTCTATCCCATCGGGGCCATCTCGCTCGCCCAGCAGGGAAAACAGTTGGCGGAGTTCGGCGAGCTGGTGGCCGCCGGCGCCGTGGCGGTGAGCGACGATGGGAAGCCGGTTGCCTCGAGCCACATGATGCGCATGGCATTGTCCTACGCGCAGGCGTTCGGCATCCCGGTGGCGGACCACTGCGAAGATCCAACGCTGCCGCGCGGCGTGATGCACGAGGGCGTCGTGTCCGCGCGATTGGGGCTCCGGGGAATCCCCGCCGCGTCCGAGGAAATCGTGGTGGCCCGTGATCTGATCCTCGCCCAGCTGACCGGCGGGCACATTCACTTGTGTCACGTGTCCACGCGTGGGTCCGCGGACCTGATCCGCCGCGCGAAAGACGATGGCGTCCACGTCACCGCGGAAGTGACGCCGCATCACCTGACGCTCACCCATGAGGCCTGCGAGGGCTACAACACGAACGCGAAGATGAACCCGCCGCTGCGCGAGCGGGAAGACGTCGAGGCGCTCCGCGCGGCCCTGAAGGACGGGACGATTGACCTCATCGCCACCGACCACGCGCCGCACGCCTACGATGCCAAGGAACGCGAGTTCGACGACGCTCCGAACGGCATCATCGGGCTGGAGACCGCGCTGGCGCTCGGCATCACCGAGTTGGTGGGTGGCGGCGCACTGACGTTAGCCGGATTGATTGACCGCATGAGCACCAGGCCGGCGCGAGCCTTCAATCTTCCGGGCGGCTCTCTCGCGCGGGGCAGCGTGGCGGACGTGGTCGTGTTCGATCCCAAAGCCGCCTGGACCGTGGACCCGGGGGAGTTTCTGTCCAAGAGCCGGAACACGCCATTCGCCGGGCGGAAGCTCCAGGGCAGGACCGTGCGGACGATCGTGGGCGGCGTGACGGTGTATCAGCGAAGGCAAGGGGTCGCGGGCGGGGGGTGAGGCGGCTCACGCCGGCGGGTGAGAGACGTGAGACGCGGGACCTGACGCGCGGCAGCGTAACTAATGGCGATTCAACAGCTTAGCAACCGCTGTGTCGGGCGTGCAGCATCTCGGAGGGGAAGGCAGTATCTTGTAACGCTCGAACCCGGCTGTCCGCGCCCCGGGGGCCCCAGATGCCGAAGCCATCAAAATCCGCCGTAGCCATTCAGCGTTTGCTCGACGAGCGGGAGCGCGTGCAGCTCTGGCTCGAGCGCCTCGATATGGCGAGTGACGCCGCGCCGGAGGCGGTGCGGTCCAAGGTCAAGCGAGACTACGAGACTCGGCTGGGAGAGATCCTCGAAGAGCTCGAAGGCTACTCCCAGGAGCTGGTCGCATCGCTCGATCGGCTGACGGCGATGCGCGATGGGTTGAAGAAACAGGAAACGGAAGCGGCGGAGCGTGTGGCGGAGGCGGAGCTGCGACATGCCGTGGGCGAGTTCGAAGAAGGGCAGTGGCGGCAGGTGCACGCGGGTCTGCTTGGCGACCTGGTGAAGATCCGCGAGGAGTTGAAACAGGTAGAGGAAGACATGTCTCGGGTCGAAGAGGTCGTGTCGTTGATCGGCCCGAGGGGGACCCCGCGCGGCCGGGAACCCGTCCGGCACCCGGAATCCCGACGCCCGGTGGCGGAACCCGCGCTCAAGCTGCGGGCGGAGCCGCCCAGGCGCGCCCCGGCTCCGGAGCCGAAGCCCGAACCGGCGCGCGAGCCCCCGCGAGAGAAGGTGGCGCCCCAGAAGCAAGCGTCGGGCTTCGATGAGCTGGCGTTCCTCCGCTCCGTGACCGAGGACGAAGCGCAGGGACCGTCGGCGTCGCGGGCCAGTGGCCAGATGCGTGCCGTGGTGAACGAGCCCGTGATCCCGACGCAATCGGTTCCCTCCGACGTGGTAGATAAGGATGACGCCGGCCCCGGCGACAGCAAAGCGCAGAAGGAGCTGAAGTGCGCCGAGTGTGGCGCGATGAACCTGCCGACCGAGTGGTACTGCGAGCGGTGCGGGGCGGAGCTGGCGGCACTGTAGGGCCGT
>CAZVKD010000176.1:0-6521 GCA_964627675.1 uncultured Gemmatimonadaceae bacterium | reverse complement strand
CTATTCGGGCAACCCGCTGGTCAATGCGATGTGCGTGGGACTGCTGCGCGAGGAGCAGCTCATGCGCGCCGTGGCATCCGGCGTGGGCAACGTGCTGATCGTGGTGGGATCGCGGACCGGTCGCGACGGAATTCATGGCGCGTCGTTCGCCTCCGAAGAGCTCACGGACGAGAGCGCGGCCAGGCGTCCGCAGGTACAGGTGGGCGACCCCTTCACGGAGAAGCTGTTGCTCGAAGCCAGTCTCGAGCTGATCGCCTCGGGACACATCGTGGCCATCCAGGACATGGGTGCCGCCGGGCTCACGTCGTCGTCCGCCGAGATGGCCGCGCGCGGTGGGGTGGGTGTCGAGATTGACACCAGTCTGGTGCCGACCCGCGAGCCCGGCATGACTCCCTACGAGATTCTGCTGTCCGAATCCCAGGAGCGGATGCTGGTCGTGGCGCGCGCGGACCGGGTGGCGGAGGTCCGCGCCATCGCGGCCAAGTGGGAGCTGGGCGCGGCGGCCATCGGGCGCGTGACGGACGACGGCTGCTATCGCGTCCGTCACGGCGAGCGCGTGGTGGCTGAAATCCCCGGGACCCCTCTGGTGTCGGACTGCCCGGTGTACACGCCACCGGCGCTGGAAGCTCCCGACATGCGCGAGCGACGGGCGGCCCGGCCGGCCGGGGCGGCGCCGCCTCCCGATGTGGCGCTCCGCCGCCTCCTCGATACGCCGTCGGTGGCAAGCAAGCGCTGGGCGTTCGAGCAGTACGATTCCACGGTCCAGGCGGCGACCGTGCAGGGGCCCGGTGGCGACGCCGCCGTGATCGGCGTGCACGGCGAAGCGTTTGGGCTCGCGCTGGCCACGGACGGCAATTCCCGGTATGTGCTGCTGGATCCCTACGAGGGCGGGAAGGCGGCCGTGGCCGAGGCCGCGCGCAACGTCGCATGTGTGGGCGCGCGACCGATCGGGATCACCAACTGCCTGAACTTCGGCAGCCCCGAGCGGCCGGAGGTGTTCTTCCAATTCCGCGAAGCCTGCCGCGGCGTGGCTGACGCGTGTCGAGCGCTGGGGATCCCGGTCACCGGTGGCAACGTCTCGTTCTACAACGAGAGTCCCGCGGGCGCCGTGGATCCCACCCCCGTGATCGGCATGGTGGGCCTCATCGAGCACGTGCGGCGGGCGATCCCGTCGTGGTTCCGACACGAGGGCGATGTCGTCATCCTGCTGGGCGCCACCAAGGGGCACCTCGGCGGCTCATCCTATTGGGCACATGTCTTGAACCTCGTGGGCGGCGCGCCACCGCCGGTGGATCTCGCTGCGGAATCGCGGCTGGTGGATCTGTTGGTCACGCTCGCGGATCGCGCGTTGATTTCGAACGCCCACGATTTGAGCGATGGCGGCCTCGCGGTGGCGTTGGCCGAAGCGTGTATCGGGGGGCCGTATGCCGAGCACGGGCTTGGCGCCACCGTGAACCTGTCCCGCGCGTGGGGAGGACTCGACGTAGAGGCGATCCTGTTCGGGGAAGATCAGGCCCGAGCCCTGCTCGGCGCCCCGCGGCGGCACCTGAGCGAGGTTCTCTCGCTGGCGGAGCAGCATGGGGTCCCGGCCGCGGAGATCGGGACCGTGGGCGCCCCGCGTGCTAGATTAGAGGTCGCGTTGGGCGACGTGACGTTCAGCTGGGACGTCGCCGAACTCGGAGATCTCTATTACGGCGCCATTCCGCGTCGCATGGAGATGATCGCCAGCCAACAGGCGGCCTGATGTGCGGGATCTTCGGCGTCGCGGGGGTGGAAGGCGCAGCGCAACTCACCTACCTCGGCCTGTACGCGCTGCAGCACCGGGGCCAGGAGTCGGCCGGGATCGTCGCCCTGGATCGGGACGGCCGCGTGACGGCGCACCGCGGGATGGGGTTGGTGCACGAGGTCTTCCCGCCGTCCGTGCTGGACGCGCTCGAGGGTGACGTCGCCATCGGACACACCCGCTACTCCACCACCGGCAGCTCCGTGCTGGCCAACGCCCAACCGGGCGTGGTGAATTACCATTCCGGTCCGCTGGCGCTGGCCCATAACGGGAACCTCACCAACGCCGCCGAGTTGCGGGCCGACCTGGTGCGCAAGGGCTCGATCTTCCAGTCCTCATCGGACTCCGAGGTCATCGTCCACCTGATTGCCCGCTCCGAGGCGCGCCGGCCTGACGATCAGATCCTCGACGCGCTGGAGCGGGTCGAGGGCGCCTACTCCCTGCTCCTCACCATCGGCCGCACCTTGTACGCGATCGTGGACTCGCGGGGCTTCCGGCCGCTCGTCCTGGGACAGTTGAAGGGCGGCTGGGTGCTGGGGTCGGAGACCTGCGCGCTGGACATCCACGGCGCGCGGGTGGTCCGCGAGCTGCGGCCCGGTGAGTGGCTCAAGATCGAAGACGGCCGCCTCGTGGATCTGCCGCCGTTGCCGCCCAAAGAGCACCGCCGCTGCGTGTTCGAACTTATCTACTTTTCCCGCCCGGACAGCGTGGTGTTTGGGGAGTCGGTGGATCGCGTGCGGCGCGATCTTGGCCGCCAGCTCGCGCGCGAACACCCCGCCCCCGGGGCGGACTGCGTCTTCTCCGTGCCGGATTCGGCCAACGCCATGGCGCTGGGCTTCTCCCAGGTCAGCGGGATCAAGCTCGAGTACGGCTTGATCCGCAACCACTACGTTGGCCGAACGTTCATCAACCCCGGTCAGGAGGCCCGAGACGCCAAGGTGCGCATCAAGTTCAACCCCGTGCGCGACATCATTCGCGGGAAGAGCGTCGTCATGGTGGACGACTCGCTCGTGCGGGGCACGACCTCCAAGAGCCTGGTGCGCATGGTTCGCGAGGCGGGAGCGCGAGAGATTCACTTCCGAGTGTCGTCGCCGCCCATCACCGGCCCGTGCCATTACGGGATTGACACGCCCACCCGCGCCGAGTTGATCGCGGCGACGCACGATCTGGAGGAGATTCGGCGGCACCTTGGCGTCGAGACCCTGGGTTACCTTTCCCAAGAGGGCATGCGCCGCGCAGTCGGCGCACAGCCATGGTGCTACTGTGATGCCTGCTTCACCGGCTGCTATCCCACGCCCACCCCTGACGCGACGGAGCCCGCTCCAGAACCGGTTCAGCTCGCCGAGTCGAGCCGGCACTGACGAGCCGGGAGCACGCAATGCCTGACGTGTATTTCTTCGCAGACGGCAAGGCCGATGGCCGCGCCGACATGAAGGACGTTCTTGGTGGCAAGGGCGCCAACCTCGCCGAAATGACCAATCTCGGGATTCCGGTGCCGCCCGGGTTCACCATCTCCGCCCGACTTTGTGTCGCCTACCTCAAGGAGGGTAAGCTGCCGAGCAGCCTGCGCGGCGACGTCGAACGCGCCATGGCCCGCCTCGAACGGGCCACCGGTCGCCGGTTCGGTGATGCCGCGGTTCCGCTGCTCGTGTCCGTGCGATCAGGGGCCAAGTTCTCCATGCCCGGGATGATGGACACGATCCTCAACCTGGGCCTCAACGACGCGGCCGCGGCGGGCCTGGCGCGGGCCACGGGCAACGCCCGCTTCGCCTACGACTCCTACCGCCGACTCATCCAGATGTATGGGGACGTGGTGTTCGGGATCAAAGGCGCGGACGGCGGTGACGATCCCTTTGCCGCGGCGCTCTCCGCCCTCAAGCAATCCCGAGGGGTCGTGCGCGACATGGACCTCGACGCCGACGACCTGCGCCGCCTGGTCGAGACCTATAAGGACGTCGTGCTCCGCGCGACCGGTGAAGGGTTCCCGCAAGATCCGTGGGATCAGCTCTGGGGCGCCGTGCAGGCGGTCTTCAAGAGCTGGCAGACCAAGCGCGCGGTGGATTACCGCCGGGTGCACGGGATCCCCGACGATCTCGGCACGGCGGTGAACATCGTCACCATGGTCTACGGCAACATGGGCGACGACTGCGCGACGGGCGTGGCGTTCACCAGAAACCCCTCGACCGGCGAACGCGGACTCTACGGCGAGTTCCTGATCAACGCGCAGGGCGAGGATGTGGTGGCGGGGATTCGAGACCCCGAGCCTCTGGCGCACATGCGCCGGACCCTGCCCAATGCCCTCGCGGAGCTGGAGCGGGTGTGCGGGGTGCTGGAACACCACTACAGAGACATGCAGGATGTGGAATTCACCGTCGAGCGCGGCAAGCTGTACATGCTGCAGACCCGCACCGGCAAGCGCACCGCACAGGCGGCCGTCCGCATCGCCGTTGACATGGCGGACGAGGGATTGATTGACCGCCGTGAAGCGCTGCGGCGGATCGAGCCCGATCACATCAACCGGCTCCTGCACCCGACGGTGGATCCGGAAAGCCCGGTTGAAGTGCTGACCACCGGGCTGCCGGCGTCTCCGGGCGCTGCGGTCGGGAAGGTGGTGCTGGATGCCGACAAGGCCGAGGCCATGGGGAAGTCCGGCGAAGCCGTCATCCTGGTGCGGCGCGAGACCAGCCCGGACGATTTCCACGGCATGGTCGCCGCCCAGGCAATCCTCACGGCGCGCGGCGGCATGACCAGTCACGCGGCGGTGGTGGCGCGGGGTATGGGCAAGTGCTGCGTGGCCGGCGCCAAGGACATCCTGGTGGACGAAGTCGAGCGCGTGCTTCACGTGAACGGCAAGACGTTGCGGGAAGGTGACTGGATTACGCTCGACGGGTCCACCGGTCGGGTGATTTTGGGGCGGGTGCCGTTGGTGGCTCCCGGTCTCTCCGACGAGTTCGCCACGCTCATGTCCTGGGCCGACGAGGTTCGCATGCTCCGCGTGCGGACCAACGCCGATACCCCGGAAGACGCCGCCCGCGCGCGCAAGTTCGGGGCTGAGGGGATCGGCCTCTGCCGCACCGAGCACATGTTCTTCGAGGGTGATCGCATTGACGCCATGCGCGAGATGATCCTCGCCGCCGACCTCGAAGGGCGTCGGCGGGCTCTGCTCAAACTGCTGCCCATGCAGCGGCAGGACTTCGTCGAGATCTTCCGCGTCATGGACGGCCTGCCGGTCACCATCCGGTTGCTCGATCCGCCGCTTCACGAGTTCCTGCCGCGCCGGGACGAGGAGGTTCAGGAGCTGGCCGCGGCCCTGGGGGTGACGGCGGAGCGGCTGCGGCACACGGTGGATGTGTTGACCGAGGCCAATCCCATGCTGGGCCACCGCGGGTGTCGACTCGGAATCACCTATCCCGAGATCACGGAAATGCAGGCGCAGGCGATCTTCGAAGCGGCGTGCCAGGCGGAGGTCGAGGGAGTGGACGTGCTACCCGAAGTCATGGTGCCGCTCGTGGCGCACGTGGAGGAACTCCGCCGCCAAACCGCCATCGTGCGCGCCACGGCTGAGCGGGTATTCGCCGAGCGCAAGCGGCGGGTGCAGTACTTGGTCGGGACCATGATCGAGCTGCCGCGCGCGGCGGTGACGGCGGATCAAATCGCGGAGGTCGCTGAGTTCTTCTCGTTCGGCACCAACGATCTCACGCAGACCACGTTTGGCTTGTCTCGTGACGATGCCGGACGATTCCTGCCCCATTATCTCGACGCCGGCATTCTCGACGCCGATCCCTTCCAGACGCTGGACCAGGCGGGGGTGGGCAGACTGATGGAGCTGGCGGTGGAGTTGGGTCGCAAGGCTTCGCCGCGACTCAAGATCGGGATCTGCGGGGAGCACGGTGGCGACCCCCGGTCCGTGCACTTTTGCCACCGCGTGGGAATGAATTACGTGTCCTGCTCGCCGTTTCGCGTGCCGATCGCGCGGCTCGCGGCGGCACACGCGGCGATTGGGACGGGCGAGCAGAAGGACGTCTAGCCCCTCCCTCCAAACGACAAGGGGCGACCGGGCTGCCCCGGCCGCCCCGCGTCGGCACCATGGCGTCGGCGCGCAAGTGGAGGTGCGGGGATTCGAACCCCGGTCCGAGCCTCGATCGGAAACCGCTTCTACGTGCGTAGGCCGCGCGACTCGTCTCCGGCGCGCGGGGCGCGGCCTCCCGCTCGCCGGACAATCTCCCGACTGATCTTACGCCGCGCGTGGGAGCGTCGCACGGCGCCAGCCCGACTTTGCGATACCCGCGGGCCGCCTCAGGCGGGCTGCCGTGCGGGCAGGTGCGTCAGCTTTCGCTTACGCAGCCAGTGCCAAATTAGAGTTGGCAGTTATTCAGTTTCCCAGTGGTTTTACCAGGGTACCGGGACCTGGGCACGCCACGGAATCTTCACCAGACCCGTCGAAACCTGTCACCCCCTCTGAATGCAGAATAGCGGAGTCCGGGACGTTGGTCAACGCGCCGGGGCCCGCGGCTCCGCCGCCAGTGCGATCTGCACTCGATTGCGCCCCGCTTCCTTGGCCGCATAGAGAGCGGCATCCGCCGCCGCGTACAGGTTGGCCGTCTGGCGAACGATGTCCGGCTTGGTGGCCACGCCGAGGGAGCAGGTCAGCGTCAGTTCCGCGCCGGCCCACTGAAGCCGCGAGGCCGCCACGGCGCTCCGCACGCTTTGGTGCAGGGTGACGTGGGCGATCTTCACA
>CAZVKD010000175.1:0-6625 GCA_964627675.1 uncultured Gemmatimonadaceae bacterium | reverse complement strand
CCGCGGGAGCCGCCGGGCTGGTGGGCGCACTCGGGGCGGCAACAGGGGCGGCGGCCGCGGATGGCACGGGCGGCGCGGCCGGCGTGGGCCGGGGGCGCGCGGCGGCCACGGCGGCGGCCGCCGCCTGAGCTTCGTGGCGCGCCTCCGGCACCACAGCGATCACGCTGGAACAGGTGCCGCACCGAGCGCGAACGCCCTGCGGAGGCACTTTTGCGGGATCCACCCGATACACCGCCGCGCAGGTGGGGCAACGAACGTTCACGCGCCGCCTCCACCGGATGGCGGCTCGGGGGCGTCATCCGGTTGATCGCGCCGGCGATCAACCACGAACACCGAACCCGGGAGCGTCTTGGCGTAGCTCTTCATCTCTGTCGTCAGCTCGCTGATCTGCGCCGGGTGCTGGAACCGGCGGTGCTCGTTCGTGACGATCCCGATGGACAACGTCATGAGCGGGACGCGATGCAGATGTCCACGGCGGTCCTTACCGAAGAAATAGCCCGCCCGGCGGTCCTGACTATTGTACTGCAGCGGCATGAGCGTGTCGAACACGGAAATGATCTCGCCGCACACTTCCTGTACGTCGTCAACGCGAATCACGAAGATGAAGTCGTCGCCGCCGATGTGTCCCACGAAGCCGGTCTTGGGGCACAGGCCCTTGACGACATCACGCAGGACTTGCGAGAGAATATAGATCACCCGATCGCCGTCGTAATAGCTATAGCGGTCGTTGAATTCCTTGAAGTGGTCAATATCCGCGTAGCAGACGGCGAACGTTTCGTGGGCCTCCAGACGCCGGCGCAGCTCGCGCTCGATCTCCGTCGTGCCCGGGAGCCGCGTGGAGGGATGCACGGCAACGTTGCGCTCGGTGCGCTGCAGCAGGACGTCGAGGCGGCTCCGCTGCTCCGGCGGCTCGAACAACGGGGTGATGACCTCGTCTGCACCCGCCTCGAACCACTCGCGCACCGGCCCGGCGGCGTGCCGGGCGGAGAGCACCGCCACCGGAACGATGGCGGTATACGGGTCGGTCTTGAGGGCGCGACATAGCGCGGGCGTTTCCGCGCCGGCCGTATCGGCGTCCACCACGATGAGGGCGGGCAGCCGGCGTCGGGCTGCCGCCTCCACGGCGGCAACGGTGTGGAGGTGAATCAGCGGGTAGGACTTCCCGTTGATCCAGTTGGCAATCAGACCGCGGGCCGGTTCGCTCTCTGCCGGCGAGAAGTACAGCACGGTCGGCCGTGGGCGCACCCGAGCCCCTCGTGTAATTGCAGGTAAGACAGAAACTTAGGATTGCTGGTATGCGAAGTCAATTTCTTTAGAAGACGGCGCGCACCTGGACCACCAGTCGGGGTTGGCCCCGTGCGTCCCGGCCCGCAAAAGCGTCCCCGCTCAGCGCTCCGGCGCGACGATCACCTGACAGGCGGTGCGTCACCCAGGCGTCAATTACGCTCAGGAGATGATTGACCAGCAACGCGCCGAGATGTTGCGTGGCGGCCCGAAAGGCCTCGTCCGAGGCTCGGATGGTTTGCCGGAAGAGATCCTGCTCCAACAGCGCTCCCCGCCATGACCACAGGAAGTTCGGTCCCACCGCTCGCCGCCGATAGAACTCCAGGGCCCGCTGGTACTCCTCCGCGTCCGGACTGGGGAGCGAATCGGGATTCTGGAAGAAAGTTTCGCGCGCCAGGCGCCAGATGTGGCCATTGAAGCTGCGCTCGTCGGTGGGAGGAACCAGAGGGGCCCCGGGGTCGGTGTCGAACGGGCCGCTTTCGACGAACTCGGCCATCTTCTCGAAGTACCCGAAGGCGGTGTCCCGCACCCCCGGTCCGAACGAGCGCCGGGCCACCTGGAAGGCGAGGTCGCGAAACCGATCCGCCTCGCGACGCGCTTCACGCTGGTCGGAAACGAAGCGTGCGATGAGGTACGTCTCCGTCACCAGGTAGATGGCCCCGCGGTCCTGCCCGCCGAGCAGTTGCCCGAGACCTGGGGCGACGGCGGACGCGAGCGGCCGGGCCCATGCCGCCCGCTGCGGGGCCGACAGGAACGCGAGCACGCCGTTGGCGGATGACGTGGAGTCTTCCTGGGCCTGGGTCGCGCGCGGGACGGTGCCGAGCAAGACGCAGGCGAGCGCGCGGGCGGTGTATTGGCGCTGGGACGGCCGGCATTGCCGTTGCCGCCTCATGACTACAGCAGTACGCGAAGCGACAGGTGCACCGGCTCGTCGAACGTCCCTGTCGCGTAGAAGACGCGCGCGAAGTCCAATACGGCCCGCCCGAGGCGGAACCCCGCGCCGATGGACGCCCCGCGCGATTCCGACTGCAGCCAGGCATACCCGCCCCGGAGCTGCACGCTTTCGCCGTAGGTCAGCTCGGCGCCCACTCGCAAATCGGGGTCCCGGTAGCTGCCCCACGCCTCTTGCAGGTCCACCAGCACCTGCACACTGGTGGCTTCGGTTCCCTCCACCCGCGGGAGCTGGAGGCGGTAAGCGGCACCCATCTGGACCCGCGCCGGCAGCGGGTCCGCCTGATCCCGGTTCTCCAGCTGCAGCGGGAAGCCGGCGTGCTGCACGGCGGCGCCCAGCCTGAGCGCGTCCGTCGCCCCGAACGCGTATTGCATGCCAACGTCGAGCCCGTGCGTGGTGCCCGTGACCGACGGGAAGAGCGCGCAGTCACCGGAGCAGTCGTGACGGAACTGGATCAGCTTGTAGTTGAGGCCCACGGAGAGCGAGCCGGCGATGACCGTGGCGTACGAGGCCAGGAGTTCGAGATTCTTCAGCGAGATCCGGCCGGCCGGCTGCCCGGTTGGTCGGGTGACGACCTGGGAGCCAAAGTCCACCAGGTAGCCGGCGATTCCAATGACGCCAAGGTCTCGCGACATGACGTGGGCAGACACGACGGTGTTGTTCGACACGAACGTGTTGGCGTGGTGCAGCCCCAGCTCGCTTTGCCGGAGGGCGGCCAGGCCGGCGGGGTTCCAGAACGCCAGCTCGCCCGAGCCCGTGTTGGCCACGGCCGCCTGACCCAGGGCGGCGGCCCGGGCGCCCACGGGGAACAGCAGGAACGCCGCGCCCGCCGCCACGACCTCATCGGTGGTTTGGGCGGTGACGGTCGGTGCGATGAGAACGAGGGCGAGCGCGACGCTACAGCGGCTTCGCCTCATCAATCAGCATGATGGGGATGTCGTCCTCCACCGCGTAGACCAGGCGGCAGGCATGGCATACCAAGTCTTCCTTGGGTGACGTGCGGTATTCCAGATCACCCTTGCACTTGGGGCAGACGAGGATGTCCAGCAGGTCCTTGGGCAGGCTCATGTGCGCCTCGTTGGTGGGATCGTGAAGCCGAACCGTTCCAGCGCCCGCGCGTTGGAGCGCCACTGCTTGAGCGTCTTCACGCGAAGGTCGAGGAAGACGCGTGTCCCCAGCATTCGTTCGATGGCCTGGCGCGCTCGGGTTCCAACCGCCTTGATGGTGTGGCCACCGCGCCCGATCACCATCGCCTTTTGGGAATCGCGTTCGACGTATATCGTGGCCCGAATATACTGCGGACTCGAATGGTCGCGGAATTCGTCCACCTCGACGGTGACGGCGTAGGGCAACTCGTCGCCCAGGAGGGTAAAGGCGGCTTCGCGCACGAACTCGGCGGCGAAGAAGCGAACCGGCTGCGTGCTGACGTCGTCGGGATCGTAGCGGAACGGGCGCTCCGGGAGGTGGGCCCGGCACCAGTCCAGCAACTCCGGGATGCCCTGCCCCGTCAGGGCGGAAACGAGCAGACGATCGGGGGAGATCGAAGGCGATGGAGGGCGATCGAGGAGGTCCGCTTTCGTGAGCACCAGCAGACGTGCCCGGGGGGCCTCAGCGAGCGCGGGATGGGCCCGCGCGTCCGGCTCGGGCCACGGCTGGTCGGTAGCGGGATGGAGATACAGGAGGGCGTCAGCCCCGCGGAGCACCTCAGCAGCCGCTTCCAACATGGCGTGCTGAAGCAGGTAGGTCGGCTCGAGCACGCCGGGAGAGTCCACGAAGATCAACTGGTGGTTGCCCTCCGTGCGGAGCCCCACGACGGGGAGGCGAGTGGACTGGGGCTTTGGGCTGGTGATTGCGAGCGGTTGGCCAATCAGGGCGTTGAGCAGGGTGGACTTGCCGGCGTTGGGTCGGCCGGCGATGACGATGGTGCCGCAGCGAGGCATTGTGGAACCTAACATTGGGGCGAAAGCGGGGGCGCCGGAAGCACCTGGTCTTTAGCCCGGCGCGGCCGGCCGGCGTGGTCCAGAATGCGGCCTGGGACATGCAGCAGGCTGGCCGGCACTTGAAGGGCGAGCCATGGCCGCTATCAATGGGTGGATGCATCGAACATCGTTCGTGTGCTGCGGCGCGCGCATCGCCATTCGGTGGGCGGTGCCGGAGGGTTTCCCTCCGGGATGGGAAGACCGACTCCCCTCGCCGCGTCGGCGCACCGATGCGCCACCGGACGCGGTGTTCACGGTGCAGCGGGAAGGCGGGCTCTACGTCGTGCGGCAAGGCAGGCGACACCTGGCCACCGTGCGCGACCTCCAAGCCGCCCTTGAGGTGCTCGAGTCCGGGGTGCACGTGGCGGTCTCGCGGGCCGCCCGGGGGAAGCTCTTCGTGCACGCTGGTGCCGTAGCCTGGAAAGGCCGCGCAATCGTGATTCCGGCTCGCACCATGAAGGGAAAGAGCACCCTCGTCGCCGCACTGGTTCGATCGGGCGCCGTGTACTACTCGGACGAGTTCGCCGTGTTTGATCGCGCGGGGCGTGTGTGGCCCTATCCCAAACGACTGTCCTTACGACGCGCAACCGGGTGGCCGGACCGACTCGACCCGGAGGACCTCGGGGGAGTCGCAGGACGTCGCCCGGTCCCGCTGGGCCTGGTTCTCGTCACCAACCACCGGCGCGGTGCGCGGTGGGCTCCGCGGCAGATCTCCCGGGCGGAGGCAATGATGGTCCTGTTCGACAACACCGTGCTGGCGCGGGTCCGCCCACGGTTTGCGCTCCGGGTCCTGGAGCGAGCCGTGGCCGAATGCCAGGGGCTGGACGGCCCTCGCGGCGAGGCACGGCGGTTGGCGCCGCGGATTCTCGCGACGATCTCGCGGGCCGTCGAATCGGTCGGGGGCCGGTGACGTCGCGCGAGCTTGCGGATCTCCTGGTGGCATTACTGGGAAGCAATCCCCCGAAGGCCGCGGCGCTCGGGGCGCTCGACCGGGCGAGCGGGAAGCGGTTTCTCCAGGCGTCGGCGAAGCACGGGGTCGCTCCCCTGCTGTATCGGAGCCTGAGCGCGTCTGGCGGCGACGTGCCACCTGAGTTGCTCGCCCGGCTGCACGACATCTACCTGCACTCTTCGCTGCGGAATCAGGCTCTCCGGGATGATGCCGCTGCGGTGTTTGGTGCGCTGCGTGAAGCCGGCGTGCGCGCCATCGCGCTGAAGGGTGTCCATCTCGCATTCGCCGTCTATCCGGACCCCGCGCTCAGACCCATGAACGACATTGACCTGCTCGTCTCACCACAGGAGGACCAGCGTGCCGCGGCGGTGCTGAGGGGGCTCGGCTACGGCATCACGGACGCGCTCGGCAAGACCGTGGACTACACCGCCTTGCATCACGCGCGGCCGGTCATCAAGTCCGGGAGTGTGCAGGTCGAAGTGCATCACAGACTGGAGCTGCCGGGCAGCCCGTTCTCGGTGGACCAGGACGGTATCCGGAGCCGGGCGCGGGCAGGCGACGGGATGCCCGGTGGCCCCGACGTATTCTCACCTGAGGATCTCCTGCTCCATGTCTGTGCCCACATTGCCTACAACCACGCGTTCGACGTGCGGCTGCTGGCACTTCAGGATGTGAGGCAGGTTCTCCGGCGGTACGGTGAGCGATTGGACTGGACGAGGGCACGTGCGATTGCCGAGGCCGATGGGCGGGCGCCGTTTGTTGGAATGGCGCTGGCCGTGACGGAGCGACTGTGGCCGGGATCGGTGCCGGAGAGAGCACTGGCTTCGTGGCCCCTGGGCGAGGAAGACGCCGAAGTACGCGACGCCGCGGTGGAGTACGTGAAGCAGATGCCGGTTGAGCTTCCGGTGGGCGTGCGGCGAATGAGGAGTGCTGGGAGCGCCCGGGAGCGAATCGTGGCCTTGCTGGAGGCGGTATTCCCGTCTCCTGAGCGCATGAGGGAAATCTACCAGGTGCCGGCGTCGCGGTCAGTCGTCTGGAGCTATCTCTGGCGGCCCTTGGATGTTCTGCGAAGACGGTGGCTGGACCTGGTGCGACTTACCGCCGGAAACGAAGCAGGTATGGATGCGCTGGCCCGTGACGATCGCCAACGGGTGCTTCAGCAGTGGCTAGCAAGCAAGGGCGGCGGAGGCCTCCCTACATAAGCCGAGGGGCCGGCGACTAATGAGCCGCCGGCCCCGCCTATCGGCTCCCGACTTTGCTGCTCGCTACGGAGGACACCCGCCCGGAGGGCAGGCACTCTGCGATACTTCCGGCGTTGGCGCCGCGATTGACGACACGACCGGAAGGGCGAGACCCGCGGCTGCCAGCCCCGCCACGCGCCGCAATGCACGGCGCCGCGAGACGCCAGGTTCCTCTCCGACGAGGAGCTTCGCCGCGCTGAGCTGACCCAGCGCGAGCTCG